>NZ_LZHA01000021.1:0-38968 GCF_001690335.1 Gilliamella sp. Gris1-4
ATAAGATATTTTTATTCAAATGCTTTATTTCTTTGCCATAAATATAATCTCACTTCCAGGAAGTGGCATTTTTAAAATGTGTTTTTTTATTTTACCCCATACTTGCATTTCGCAAGCTTTACAATTGAACTTTAGCAATAATTCTTCATTATTTTGAATTAATTTCATTGGCGTAATTTTAGTTTTAACACCTTGAATTCCTTTTGCTTGTTTTGGACATAAATTAAACGCAAACCGTAAACAATGTTTGGTTATCATTAAGGGCGCATCTTCTTTAACTTCATGTGCTTCATAGGCACTTTCAATTAATTCAACTCCATGTTGTGTATAAAATTCTCTTGCTTTGTGATTATAAACATTTGCCAAAAAACTCAAATGATTTTCAGGATAAAACGAAACTGGGCTTTGTTCTGGTTTACGTTTTTGGCGACAATAACTTGTTAATCTTTTAGCAGTTAATTTATTAATAGTATCCCTTCGAAGCTGATTTAGTTGACTACTTGAAATAAAATAAATTTTTGATAAATTTAAATCAAAATCAGTAAGATAATATATAGTTTTTCCTAATTTAGATAAATTATCTCTAATGTTTTTTAATGATTTATCTGGTTGATCCGCAAGTTCAAATTCCCCATTAAGTTCTAACTTAACACAAATGCCCTCTTCACTTTTTGCAATTAGCTCTATACTTTTTTCAATATTATATAGTTTTAATGACACACCAATTCTACGATTACTTGATTCTTTCAATAAATTTTGTTGCCACACATGATCAAGATTTCGATTCACTCTATAAGGTAATTTTATTGAAAAAAGCGGCTTAGGAATTTCATTTGGGTGAATTCGATATTGATTAGCCGAAAGTTTCTCCACCTTATCAGCTCTAAATCCAAAAATCTCTCGTTTTATTAGTACATTTAGGCCATCTCCATTAGTTAATATTTTCTCAGATTTAATATCGATAGTTTTAGGTGTAATTTGAGTTATCTCACCAATTTGCAAACCAATGAATTTAGGTGAATCGAATGCACCTATATTGGATTTTCTTCCATGTACAAAATAATCTGTACTTCCTCGATGAAATGTTTGGTGAGGATCTGGTATAAAAAAGTGCTCAGTTCGACCACTTGACGCTGATTGTAAATTAGACGAATTTGACAAAATAGTATCTAATTTTTGACGATAAAAGGCTGTAATGTTTTTAACATAACTTAGATCTTTATAACGTCCTTCTATTTTAAAGGAGCGTACACCTGCTTGAATTAATTCGTTCAAATTATCTGATTGGTTATTATCTTTCATTGATAATAAATGTTTTTCATAAGCAACAATGCGCCCTTGATCATCTTTTAAGGTAAAAGGAAGTCGACAAGCTTGGGAGCAATCTCCTCGATTTGCACTACGCCCTGTCTGTGCATGTGAGATATAACACTGTCCTGAAAATGCCACACAAAGCGCACCATGTATAAAAAATTCTATTTTTGCATCAATTTGCTCATGAATTTTAGCTATCTCAGTTAAATTAAGCTCACGAGCTAATACTATTTGTGAAAAACCAACATCAGATAAAAATTTGGCTTTTTCAGGTGTCCTTATATCCATTTGAGTGCTAGCATGTAAATCAATAGGAGGAATATCCATCCTCAAAATGCCCATATCTTGCACAATTAATGCATCAACACCTGCATCATAAAATTGCCATATAAGTTGTCTTGCTGGTTCAAGTTCATTATCGTGAAGAATGGTATTTAAGGTTACAAATACTTTTGCATAATAATGATGAGCAAACTCAACTAACTGGGCAATATCACTAACCGAATTACCAGCATTATGCCTAGCACCAAAATTTGGCCCGCCAATGTATACAGCATCTGCGCCATGTAAAATAGCCTGTTGTGCAATCTCAATATTTTTAGCGGGACTAAGCAATTCTAATTTATTATTGGTGACAAGATTTGACATTATAAACTCTTTGAAAATCTAACTAGTGAATAATTTGGTTTTTATTTTACAAGCATTATTATAAAATTAATAATACTTGTAAAAAACTTTCAGGAAAGTATGTGTTTGAATATAAATTTGATATAGATCATCTAGCCTTAGTTGCGATAAGTTTCATTCCTTAAAGCTTCTATACGTTTTTCTAATGGCGGATGAGACATAAACAATTCAGAAAATTTTGCTTTTTTAGCTCCATTAATGCAGAATGCTAAAATTGAAGTATCTTCACTTGGTTCATGGCTAGTTTTTAGTTTTTCTAACGCGGCAATCATCTTTGTACTGCCTACTAATTTAGCCGAACCAGCATCAGCGTGAAATTCTCGATAACGAGAAAACCACATAGCTATAAGGCTTGCTAAAATACCAAATACGGTTTCAAAAACCATAACTATCAAGAAATAGGTTAACTGTGATAAACCACGATTACGATCATCCAATGCTTGAGCTACAACGGATGCTAACATTCTTGAAATAAAAATAACAAAAGTATTAAGAACTCCTTGTAATAAAGTCATTGTGACCATATCACCATTAGCAACATGACTCATTTCATGACCGATTACTGCTTCAGCTTCATCTTGAGTCATAGTACTTAATAAACCAGAACTTACTGCAACAAGAGAACTATTTTTAGTTGCGCCGGTTGCAAAAGCATTAACATCTTGAGCATGATAGATGGCAACATCTGGCATTTTTATATTAAGTTCCGTTGACAATCGACGAACAACATCAAGTAACCATTGTTCTTGACTACTACTAGGTTGAGTAATGATTTGTCCCCCTACTGACCTCAAAGCCATTCTCTTAGATAATAGAAGAGATATAAAAGATCCTCCAAAACCAAAGATTGCTGCAAATATAAGTAATCCTAAAGTACTATGCGCATCAACGCCTAAAATACTTAGAATGATTCCAAATACAAACATAACGGCTAAGTTAGTTAAAATAAATAATCCAATTCGCATTATGAAAGTGTCCTTATTTTATTTAGGTGCTAAGATTTTAATAAAAATTAATTATAATCCAGTTTATTTTCAAAATAACTTTTTTTGCAATGTTACTGATGGAATATGCTTACTATAATTTTCTTCCATCAGAATTTTAATCAATATAAGAGCCAAACAATTATATTGTTTTATCTAACTCCCATTCAGCAGCAATTGGAAATGCACTCATCATAAAACTAGCTACTTTTGATATTTGTTCGTCAGTAATAGTTCGGTGATCATTTAAACAAAATACTTCGCATTTGCCTTCTTTAATTTTTAACAATAAATTAGATAATTTAGAATCTAAATTAGGATCGTCAGAACTAACATATTCATATCTAATTGAAGATAAGACACTATTTCCTTGTATATATGAGAAATATGATGACATAAGATATAAAGGAGAAATGGTTTCAGTTTCTCTAAATCTAGAACGACTTGTTTTATCTATTTGTTTTTGAAAATGATTAATCATTTTATCAATAACATGAATATTTTTAATCATTGGCGCATGCAAAGGCCAAAATGAAGGCCAAGTATTGAATTTTTCATAAAAACACTGAGCTGTGAATAAAGATAGTTGGTTTGTAGGTTCACTATCTGCAAAGACTTCCCCATAAGCATTAGGGATGGGCTCAAGAAATAATTTTGCTATACCATTAGGATGAATAAAATGTTGCTTATTAACTGGAGAACCAAAAAAATAATCATCATTTGCATATATGAAATTATCCGATAATCCTTCTATTTTATGAATCCAAGATTCGATAGCAACAGAATTAAATACAGGTAAACACGTTTTATCATTACATATATCACTATGATTAACCATTACGATTTGTTCATGATCAGTATCCAACCAATATGGTACTTGATGATCTGTAACTATAAATATTTTTCTTATAAACTTAGCATACGAAGCAACACTACGTAAAGAGTACCTCAATTGTTCATAATCAACAAAACGTGTATCTTGATTCTGAGGATTTTCACCTGAATATTGACTCTTTTTTTCCAACCATTCTGGATCATTATCACTTACCCAAGTGTATACTATATCAATCGGGCCTTCATATTCATCGAAAAGAAATGAATTTAATTCTAACATTGACTTAGTATTATCAATATTCTGAATATCTTTTCCCAACCTAATTGGAGCAAATGAATGTACTGTTTTGTTAACATGGGCTTTGGGAATAAATTGAATTTGAGTATTTTTGTTTCTTGTCATAACACCATGCGGAGTCATATACCAAGGATCAAATTGAAATATTGTATTTTTATATACATATTTATCATCATGAAAATATAATCTAACTAAATCATACCTATTGTTTCCTTCAACAATATATACACTTTTAGTAAATTTTTCGCTATTCTTAATTAATTCTATAATATTTTTAACAAATTGATCTTGTATCGCAATTCTAATAATGTGATTCCAGCAAGTATGGACTATATGATAATTAATACCAGCTTTATCTAAAAGGCTAAATAGTATTTTATCTTGACCGTGCGGTGTAATAAAGTTTTCAATTAAATTCGATAATCTTACCACTGTTGTATTATTTTGTTTTACTTTTTCTGAAGAATTTTTAATATTTAAATTAGGTTGTTGCATTTTTTTATCTCGAACTTGAGGAATAACAATATTTTCAGCTAAATTTGATTTCTGTTTTACTTTTTCTGAAGAATTTTTGATATTTAAATTAGGTGTTTGTAGCAAGTTTTTTTTGCCATTTTGTTTGTAAAATAAAAATGAATCTCTAAAAAAAGCTTTAGGATTTTTTATTAGTTTTCGAGTTTTTCTAATTATTTTAGACATCATAATTATCCTCAATAGCGGAATTTTTAATCATGTCGCATTTTATATTGTTAGAAAAATATGCCAAGTCTAGTTTACTTATAGCATTAGATAATGAATATTGCTCGATTTTTTTCTTATCAACAAATCCTAATGACGGATTATTTGTATATTCTTTTATTTTATTTGATAATGAATTAACACTTTCATTATCAAATAGGTAATTATCTGACTCCAGTATTTCTTTAAATGATGGAATATTTGTGGCAATAATTCGACATCCAGAATTTATTGCTTCTAACAAGACAAGACCAAATGATTCAAAACGCGAAGGGATTACACATATATCTGCTATGTCCAGCATATATGCTGCATTAAATATTTTTCCAGTAAATATTACGTTCTTTGATGCAATTGTTTTTAAATACGAACTTTCAGCACCATCACCAACAATAATTAATTTATATCCTTCAGAATTAGCTTTATTGAACGCTCTAATAAGTATGTCTGCCCCTTTTACCAAATCTAATCGACCAATATATATGATATATTTGTAATTATTTTTAATATAAAATTTTCTTTTTAATAAAAATAATTTTTTTATATATGAATGAGTTGTATTGCAAATAAAATTTTCTACGGTAAACACTTCTCCAGAATAATCATCTGGAATTTCTTGTTTCTGCCATTTCGCAACAGTAAACAATTTATCTGCAAAATAATACAACGGATGAAACCTAACATGCATTGTTACACAAATATTAAATTTTAGTCCAAGTTTTTCTTTTATAAGCTTTCCAAATAAACATCCATAAGGTAAATGAGCATGCAATATATCAATATAAGTAATTTTATTAATGAATAACTCATTTTTCATTAAGTTTTTCATTTGATTATCTGGATGTGTTTCATTTTGTTCTACCCAAAATATATTTACGGCCGGTAAAAAATTATTTCGAATATCTTTATCTTTAAATGCATTATGACGTCTAAGTATAACAGTAACATTATCTCCTCTTGCGGCTTGTTCATTAGCAATGCTTGCAGCAATTGATTCTGAACCAGCCCATCCACCGTGTGTTATCACATGAAGTATATTCATAAAATTAAAGTCCTTATTAATTAGCGTTAAGTATAAAATTGTTTTAAAAATATCATTAAGTTATTCTTATATTTTGATGAAGTATCTTTTTTTGATTGAAAATCATTTGCACAAAAAGAATGAGGTAACAATTGATTTTTCATTTTTGTACTTAAAAAATTATAATTGGTATTAGCAAAAGCAGATCGGATATTGAAGTAATAACAGATATCTCTCGCTAATACTGATTGTTGTTCAAAATACATAATCCATGGAACTAAAAATGTGGCTAAATTAAGATCATTATCATCTCTAAATCGATTATGAATAAAAGAGTTAACTTCAAAATTAAAATGTGACCATGCAAAAGTAAAATAAGATTTTTTTAATGGAATATATGTATGTACCAAGGGAGTACATACATTTTTTTGATACTTTTTAAGTAATAATTTTCTTGAGTTCAAACAGGCTGTTAGTGTTGGAGTTGTTACACCTTTTTGCAACATTTCATCTAAATTTCTTTTATTTAAAAAAAGAGAAGATATATTATTTCCTGACAAAAAGTGGGATTTTGGTAAATATCTAGCAACAAATACATCATCATTAAAGTAAATAAAATTTTCAGATAGTTCTGGAATATTATGTAAATGAGCCTCAATAACATGGGAATTGAAAGTAGGAAGATATTTTTTATCTATAATTTGGCTATGATCAATAATCTTAACTTTGCTAGGGAGATCAAAGGCGGGTATTTGATTATCTGTAATTAAAAAAATTGTTCTTACCCATGACATATGTAGTTGAATACTTCTAATTACGTAAAATAACTCACCATGGTCTTCAAACCTTGCATTATCTATAGACATAGGATTAATGTCATGGATTTTTTCATTTTTATAATATTCAAATTTTGCTAACCAATCAGGATTTTGATTATTTACCCATGTAATAACTACATCAACAGGTTCATTACTTTCATTTTCAGTAATATCATATAATCTCAAATCATTTTCAATTAAAATATTTTCATGTAATAAACTATGGCGTTGTTCATCTAAGGACAATGGATATTTTTTTATAAAATAATCTCTAAAAAATATTCCTGGATTTTTTAAAAGTTTATTAAGTTTACTCATATTATGAATCTAATGTATATTAGTAATAAATTTATTATATTAGAGTTTTGGTTGTTTTTTCGAAATAAACAATATCTTGAATAACATATAGTTTTAATATCAATTCATCATTTTGATAAAACGATTCTTTAAAATCCTCACTTTTAAGATCACTATAATATTCTAATTTATTGAAAGTTAATTTTATCTCCAATTTATAAGTCCCATCAGGAATATCATTAATTGATAAACCTTCATTTCTAAAAGTGGACATGCCTGCTTTATCATAGCTAATATAATCACCATTAAATAACTTCCTACTAATATTTGGATCTGAAAATTTTGCTAATTGTTTTGAATAACATGAATTTTCATTGATAAATAATAAATAGTTGTTTATACATGGACTATATTCAGGGCAAGGAATACCAATAATGGCCGCAATTCCCTTTAAATAAATTTTATTTTCCTGAAGAAATATATTATATAATTCAACATAAGGATGATGTTTTGTTTTATCAATAGGATCTTCAAAAGGATTTAATTTGTGTATATTATGAAATACGCCTTGACCTACATATATAGGTTTGCTTTTAATTGTCTTATTCCAATATTCCTTTTTTGATTTTATTTGATTTTGATGGTTTCTAATCCAAGGTTCACAGAGCATTACATTAGGCCTTTCCCAAGCAATGTTATGCTTAGTAGATCGTGCGGGAGAACCTACAATTATACAATTATTTAGGTATTTCCCTTTTACTATGCTAGCAAACCCTACAACTGAACCTTCTCCAATTTGACCTCCAGATAAAACTACTGAATTAAAAGCAAACCATACATGCTCACCAATAATAATATCTTTAGATTTATTTACTCGTTTTCCTGTATTAACATCATAAATTGCATGAGCATCATCTGAACGAATTTGGTTACCTGTAGAAAACATACAATCATCTCCAATGATGATTTTTGTTTTTTCTGCTGATGTGATATATATTTTATTTGTACAAGTTACATTATCGCCAATGTTAATGTAACAATGATAGCCAGCTCTTATTTGTCCTGATAAATTTCCATTCTCTCCAATAAGAATAACTGCATTATGTGATGGAAAATCAAAGTTGATATTATGAATATTACTTGTATCTGCAATAATTAACTTATTATTATTGCCAACAAAATTTACTGTTACATTATGCAAATTTTTTGGTGCAAAAACCAAATTTCCTTTATTATCTGAATAATAACCATCCACATTGATATTTTTTACTGTATATTCCATTTATGTTTTCTTGTATGAATAAATTACTCAATATTTAAATTAAAATCAGCATAATAAATGGATCCCTTAATTTGGGATTTATTATACAGATAGCTACGATACCTTTCAAACAACTGCGTATCAGGTTTCTGTCCTTCTTTCCAAAAACGGTTGAGCCCATTTTGAAAAGTTAACCCTTTTATATCATAATGTGCTTTACCGAGAGCAATAACAGGTAATCCATGAATCAAAGCTGAAAGTCCACAAGTACTGTTAACTGTTACCAATCCAATTGCTTTTCTAAGTATAATTGGCATAGAAACGCCATGGATATATATCACCCGTTTACTAACGCCGTAACGGTTAGCCAATTTTTTGATTAATCGATTATAATTATTGAAACCTTCATCCATTGGATGATGCTTGATTAGCAAATAGCTTTTTTCATCAGCAAATAAAGAAAATGAACATATCACTCTGAAAATATATGATTTCATAGAGTGATAGGGGCTATGCTCTTGAATTTGAAAATCTTGATTGCATTGCAAAGGAAAAATATAGAATGGTTTATGCTCATTGTTAATAACATTTTTTATCAGTCTAGGTTCTATTAATTTTGATTTCAATCTTCTAATTAAAGCTAAAACCCAATGGGAAGCATAAAAAGATAATGATGTTTTTCTATGGTGTATATAATTAGAATATTTATATTTCTTTAATAGCATAAAAATATAATAAATAACACTGTAGCGAATCATTGAATAATAATGAGACTTCCCATTACTTTTATCTATAGAGGTAATTCCAATATTTTCATAAAAATCATGATTTTTTGGTAATAGAGAAAAACCATTAACCCCATCTTTCTCAAAAGTAATATAATGAGGTCTAAGATAACCCTCTTCAAACACCCAAAATGATAAATTTGGATTAGAATCTGCTATCGACTTAGCTATTTTGTGGTATATCCGACAATCACCAAAAACAATAATCGCATCTATAGAATGTTGATAGATATAATCTTGTAAAAATTGTGGGAACTTTTCAACTGATTTACAGAAAGAAACACTATTTTTTGAATAAAAATACTCATCACCTCCATTTAAATTTATTTTATAGACGTTACATCCTGATTTTTTCAGCCATTCTGCAACCTTTTTAAAAAAAGGTCCAACAGGGCCTTGTAGAAATAATATGTTTTTTTGAGTATGAATTAGTTCGTGTAAATAATGGTTCATTGCTTTATTAAAAGTAACAAATTATACATTAAAAACTATTTACTACTTGAATAATTTATTTTTATTGTAATAAAAAGTATTTATGAAAATTTAATTTATTAGTCTATTCCTACAATATTTATTTTTAATTAACCAACATATTGAAACTTAAAGAAACAAAGTTTAACAAAACGTGTTATTTTGCATAACATAGCAGTATGTTAACATAAAAATACAAGTTTGTAATTATTTTGTAAATACCCGAAACTTAGTACACGACTTACATAGAAAATTAAGCAGCCTGTTCAGTGTTTTGTATTTAATCGGAGTTATGTTATTTAATGCTTCATGCAGTCTTTCGGTGTTATAAATCGTTAACCATTCTTCGGTTATTCTCCTTGCTTGCGCTAAGTTACCTAGATTACACCATGAAGTGCAATTCTTCTTAACTCCTTAGAATAAAAGGAGGCGGGGCTTTTAAACTTATGCCGTTTTCTTGGGCGTGTGTTCAATAGATATTGTATTTTCTTTATCTGTTTGTCGTCAACTAATGAAATGGCCGCTGACTTAGGTATAAACTGACGTATTAAGCCATTGGTGTTTTCATTTGTGTTTTTTGCCTGCTTTTATAAGGCTCCGCAAAGTACACGGTGGTGTTTAAATAATGCTCAATAGCATGATGATAATTAAATTCGGTTCCATTATCAAAGGTGATGCTTTTAACCATTTTTTTAAACGGCGTTAGCAATTTTATTATCATATCTCTCGTTTCGGAGGCGGTACGTTGATTGAGGCGCCCAATTAATACTAGCCCTGTTTTGCGTTCAACTAATGTCACCAATGCTTGCTTGTCTTTACGGCTAATAATCGTATCCCCTCCCAATGTCTTCGCGTTTTCCGGCTTTCTACATTCATGACTGTTACTACAAAACGAGGAAGCAGGCTAATAAAGCACTATTTGAATATATTGAAATCTATTATAATCGGATACGCCGTCATTCAGCCAATGGCTGGGTATCACCTGAACAATATGTACAACAATATTACCAAAACGAAAAAATGATAGAGGCGGGCAATGTCTAATATTTTGGCGAGGATCAGTTTCCATTCCGCCGTATTTTTCCCACCATTTATAAAAAGTGGAATTACCCATGCCATATTTACGACAGAGTTCCTTGACAGGAATACCTGCTTTAGCTTCTTTTAAAATAGCTACGATTTGATGTTCAGTCATTTTTTTCATCATTAAATCCCCCTTTACTTTTATCATAGAGAACTTTCTACTTTTTTGCTGTACTATTTTAGGGGATAGTTACAGGTCTGAATTTACAGGAAAAACCTTTACCAACTGGGCTAAATTATATGGAGCTAGGTAGCCCATATCAAAATGGCTATATTAAACGATTTAATCGTACCTATCGTACTGAAGTACTTGATTTATATCTTTTTAATAGCTTAACGCAAGCAAAGAGAATAACCGAAGAATGGTTAACGATTTATAACACCGAAAGATCGCATGAGGCATTAAATAACATGACACCGATTGAATACAAAACACTAAACAGGTTGCTTAATTCTCTACGTTAGTTGTGTAGTACTAAGTTTCGGGTATTTACAAACGCCTTATAAGATTTTAGTGGATTATTTTGTTTATGAGTGTAAATATCTCTATTTCCTCCTAAAATAAAAAACATAACTATTTAATTTTAATTTATAAATAAGAAAAACAACTTGTTTTAACTTGTTAAATTGTTTTTTTAACCAAACCTGTTTAATTTCTCTTGAAGCTTTTAATTTTTTATTATTTAAATAATTTATTAAAGTTTCTGGATCGGTAAATTTTAAAGAATCAGGATGAATATAAATAGGATAATCATACATAACTATATAAATTAGTTCATGGATTGTTAATGACCTATTTCTTCTAACATTAGGATATATATCGATTGTTAATCCCCAGCCAGAATAAAATGGTTGCCCATAACACACTACTAGTTTATTTCTGATTAAAGCTTCAAAACCTGCTAATGAAGTAATTGTATGGATTTCATCAACTTGCTCAATACAATCGATAATATCAACAAATTCAATAATATTATCAACATATTTTTTTATTTCTAATGTATCAACTTTGCCTTTTCGATTACCACTTAAAACATCTGGGTGAGGTTTATAAACAATATAATCGTCTGGATTATTTTGTCTAACAGCTTTTATTAATTCTAAATTTGTTTTTATAATAGGAGAACCATATAAAATAGATGCGTCATCCTCAACCTGTCCAGGTATTAAAATGATTTTTTCTTTATTTTCAATAGGTCTAATATTCATTTTCTTACCAACATTGTATTTACCTAATTTAGTTACAATTAGTAAGTTTTGTAGTGAGCTAGCTTTTTCTTTTTCCTTTTTAGTGACTTTTTTATTTGCTAATAAAAACTCTAATTCACTAATATTTTGGGAATTAAAATAAATACCTAGTTTATCAATAACCAATGAATATGGCATAACTAGATTGGATCCTAAACCAATAGAGCGGATAAAGCCGTCCTCAATACGAAATGGATTCATACTGTTAATAATTGGAAGTAACCCTTTTTTCCCTTGCCCCCATATTAATAATTTCTCAGTTTTAAGTTCGTTCTTTGCATCTTTGTCATTAAGAATTTTTATATATTTACCCACTGAAAAAAATCGACATTTTACAGAAGGTAGCCTTAAATAAGGTAACAGTACTTGTTTCTTCCAGAATGAAAATCCAACTAAGTTAATCGTACCTCTGAGTTTATTATTGAGTGTTTTGATTTTGATTAAATAGTCAATAACATCAAAAATAGTTCCTTTTTTTCCTGTATAAGGATTAATGTATTTACAATATAATATGTAGCTTGCAATAAACAGCTCTAAGATTGTGGCTTGAGTTCTTCTACCATTTGCTCGTAAATGTTTTATATTTTTATGTCGATCATCAGTGACACCCCAACCAGCATACCAAGGTAAACCAAAGGTAATAACCTGTTTACCCAATAAAAGTGCTTCAAATCCCATATGCGATGTAACGACATACACTTTATCAAAATGTTTAAGCAATGAAAGAGAGTTGACATCTTCACTAAATAACATGATTGATTTTTGGTTAGCTATTTGAGTTAAATAACCTTTCTTGTATCCATTAATTACATCTGTATGGGTTTTTACATAAATTGTTGAAAGAGGGTTCTCATTAACTGCATAATTTAGCATTGATATAAAAGTTTGTTGATTTGCTCCACCTAACTCGACAGCCATATCTCCAAATGTTTGATCGATAACTAATACTTTTTTATTTTTATTATTGGTTTTATCCTCGAAACCACAAAAATCAGGTGCATGATTATATTTTGATAACTGCGCCTCAATAATTAATTTTAATGCAAAGGTTGCTTCATTTATATATTGATTTAAATTCGTTTTATCTTTAATTAACATTTCTAATTCTGATGGTTTTCTAGAATCATAATAAATGCCAATACTATCAGCAATAAGTGATAGTGGAGGATAGCCTTCTAGGCCTAAACCAATAGAGCGTAAAAATCCATCTTCAAGAGCAATAAATGGTAGTAAATGTTTATTTGCATATGTCCTAGCTTTTATTGTTGTTGGACGATATCCCCACCCTGCAACTGCATCAATTTTCTTTTTAGTATTTTTTTTACTAAACGACAGATCAGAAAAAAAGTGATTAATACTTTTTATTGTTAGGATTTTTTTTGAAAAGACCAGAACATTTTTCATTTAGAATTCTATTAATAATAAGCTTATGTAATTTTTTGTTGTTTATTATGGTAAATATAAGCTTGTTCAATTGTATCAAATTGATATAAGTAACCAGCATCAAGCACCATAGCTTTATCACAATAATTTTGTATAGCATTTATATTATGTGAAACTAGAATGAGAGCTCGATCTTTCTTATTTTCAAATAATTCTGTTTTACATTTTTCTGTAAATCTAGAGTCACCAACAGCAATCACTTCATCAATTAAATAACAATCAAACTCAATTGACAATGACAACGCAAAAGCTAGACGAGCTTTCATGCCAGAAGAGTATTTTTTTATTGGTTCGTATAAATAATCGCCTAATTCCGCAAAGTTTTCAACGTATTCTTTCATTTTTTCAATATTACATCCATAAATTCGACAAATAAATCTTAAATTATCCATTCCCGTCAAACTACCTTGAAAAGCACCAGAAAAAGCTAATGGCCAAGAAATTGACATATTTCTTATTATTGAACCTGTGGTTGGTTTTTCTATTTCACTCAGAAGTTTAATTAGTGTAGATTTACCCGCACCATTACGCCCCAAAATTCCAATTTTTTCGCCTCTATGTAAAGAAAAATTGATATTATTAAGGACTGTTTTATATCCTTTTCTTGTTGAGTACTGTTTACCTACATTTTTAACAATAATCATCAATTATCCTCAAGAATATAATTCTCATTAATTTTTACCATAGTTAATCCCACAAATAACAAAACTATATTACAAAAAAGCAAATAACTTACATTTTGATGTGTTATAGTTGAGGGGCCGAAATAACCTGCTCTAAACATTTCTGTTCCATTAATTGGTGGAATATAAAGCAATAACTTTTGAATTTCATGAGGAAAAGTCTCAACCCAAAAGAAAGCTCCAGATAAAGGCATCAGGATAAAACTTAAAGTACCCCACATTTTATCAAAGGCTGCATATTTGGCAGATAAAACAAAAATGATTAAACCTAACCCTAGAGAAAACCAACACATCAAGCCCCAAGCACATAGCATATAAAAAGGATCATAAGGTATAGCAATTAGTCCAGCAAAAATAAAAATTGATATAACAAAAACTTGAGCGGCACTTGCCCCAATTACTTCAAGAAATACACGTGCATAGACTAGATCTAAAATTTTGATATTACGATGATATAACAATGCTTTATTGGCAGTTACTGAACCTTTTGCTCGAGATGAAGCATTACGCCACATCATTACCATTGGATAGCCTGTTAATACAAATGCAATAATATTAAGATTGGATACAGAATTTATTTTAAAAAAAAACCACATCAAACTTATTAGCAACGTTAACGACATAGGTTCAACAAATAACCATAAGAAACCGATATTATTGCGTCCATAACGAGTAATTATTTCCCTTAAAATTAAAGCATTCAATACATTAATTTGTATCTTTAATGAACGCATAAATGATGTTTTAATAATTACTTCTGTCATTAATCTTTATGTTCTCTTATACCAGCTGAAAGTAATTTAATAATACCATACACTAAAAAGCTAATTATAAAAGTTGTGATGATATTATAAATGCGTGCAGGTTTAAATGATACATCTGATATACTCGGTTGCTCTATCCGTTCTAGATAAAGTTGCTTTTTAGTTATTTCCACCTGAGCATTACGTAGTGATAATGTGGCTGCCTCAAATTGTTGTTTAGCAATCGTATTATTAATTAATATCTGCTGATATTCAGCTAAATTAGCATCTCTATTTTTATTTCTTTGAAATCTTTCTAGAGCTTGAGCTTCTTTCTTCATCTGTGATTCAGCATTTTTCAGTTCTGCTAGCGATGCGGTTATGAGATCTTGTTTGGCTCGCAAATTTATTTGGTTTACAAAACCTTCAGCTTGTTTTAATAATTGTTCATTTATTTTGAATGCATCTTGCATATCAAAAGCATTTACAGTAATTGTAGCAATACCTGTAGAACTGTCAAAATTGACATCTATCATATTGCTCATGTACCGATAAAAATATTCTTTTTTATTATACGAATCAAGATTAAATCCATTAAATCGAGATATTATATCGCCTTTTTGGGTATACCACTCTTGTACTGGTAGAACTTTTTCAACAGATGATAGAGCATCTCTAGATTTTATATATGACAAAACAACATATGAATCATCATTAGAGCGTGAAATTCCAACTTTTGAAAAAAAACTTCCCAGCCCCCCTAATGATGATTGAGTATCCGAAGAACGTATAATATATGTTGCCTCAGATGTATAAATATTTTCAGCAATTAATCCAAAATAAATTATCGATAATAAAGTTGGTAATGATACAATTAGATGTAATAACCAACTTTTTTTTCTTTTAAAATTTAAAAACATAAAATCTCACGAGTGCAATAATTAAAAACTTATTCACTAATCTGATTAATTTGATTAACAACTCCAACACCTGGCGAGAAAATCGCATATAAGAATTTTTGTAGTTCTAAAATTGGTGCAGATGCAACATAAACAATATCATTATTCTTAATTTGGAAATTCTTCATTATGAAGAATGAATTAGGATTATTTAAATCTATTTGGTAAACCGTTGGTACAAGCTCTTTCTTATTATCTATCGACAAAGTGTCTTGATATCTAAACACAAAAACACCTCGGGCATCAGATTGACTATCTCGTAAACCACCAATACGAGCTAATGCTTGTGACAAATTAATTCCAACAGCTTCAAATCTGACTTCTTTTGATCCTATTGCCCCCATAGAAATAAAAAAACTAGGCTTATTAATCAAAGTAATAACATCATCTTTTTGAAGATGAATATTAAATTTAGGATTAGATAATACTAAACTTAATGGAATTTTATTAACTTGATTATTCCTAGTGACTTGTATTAAAGTATCTTTAATATCATACATATTGCTACCTAACATGGTAACAGCATCTAATAAACGCTCTCCCTTAGCTGTTATAGGCATTTTACCACTAAATTTATCACCAATAACTGTAACATTTGAAGAACGTTTTTCTAAAACAGTGACAATTACTTGGGGTCTATTTGCAATTCCAGATAATTTTTCAATTATTTCTTTTTGTAGCTGCATGGGAGTTTTATTAGCAACTTTTACATTCCCAACAAACGGCAAAGAAATAAACCCTTTAGAATCAACAACTACTATTGGTAATTCAGTTAATCCAGTTTTTGGAGCACCTGTATCACCTGAACCTACAAACAGTATTGCTGGAGGAGTTTCAATTACAGAAATCTTTATACTATCACCTTTACCTATATTATCAACTTTTTTATCTTGGCTATCTCTTTCATTAATAAACTTTGTAAAGTTAAATAAATTAGTTTGCGCTTCTTTTATAGAATCAGGTGAAATATTTAAATTAACAATTTTTACTTTATTATAAATTTTATCTAATTCAGCATGTTGTTTATTTATATTTTTTATAGATGAAAAATTTGGTCCTGAATGAGGCAAAACAGTACAACCACTTAAAATAATTGCTAGCGTTATTGGAAGAGGTGACGGTAATTTCAAAATAATTTCCTTATTCATCAATTTATTATATATTTTTAAAGTGTTTTGGATTACAAATTCACATATGTATTTTAATTATAAATATATTTAAATTCATTTATAATTAAAAAAATTGGTAAATTTACTGTAAACATGCATTGGAGGAGACCCTATCAGCTACATCCCACACACATGTATTTTACTTTGGCTGCTTCCTTCCGGACCTGACCTAGTGAGCAAAAAAATGTTGCAAGAGAACCCATAGAGCCTCCATTGAAGCGGAGGTATCATACTTGAATTATTAATTTTTTACAACTACTTTTTAGTATAATACAACTGTCTGGCTTTTCTTTAGATGCTATATCAAAAGAAAAGCCATTATTTGAAATGATAGTTTGTAATTCAGAAATTAGATTACTAAATTTTTTTCAACACGCTCTCTGAATTTTATACCAGGTCTAAATGTAACAACTCTACGAGCTGAAATATCAACACTTTCACCTGTTTTTGGGTTTCTACCTGGGCGTGAATTTTTATCACGTACTGTAAAATTACCAAATCCAGATAATTTAACTGGTTCTCCTTTTTCTAAAGCTACCCGAATCTCTTCAAAAAATAGCTCTACAAGGATTTTAGATTCTTGTCGATCAATATTAAATTTTTCGGCAAGACGATCTGCAATATCTGCTTTAGTTAATGTCATATTATTATTCTCTTAATAGGGCTTTAAAACGATTTTGTAAGGCAGTAACGCATTTGCTTACAATGTTAGTTATGTCTTCTTCTTCAAGCGTACGTGATTTATCTTGTAAAATCAAACTAATAGCAATGCTTTTTTGATCTTCTTTGATATTTTCACCTTGATACACATCAAAAAGAGTCACTTTAATAAGTTGCTCACCACCCGCTTTTTTACATTCTAAAATAATATCCGCTGCTGGTATTGTATTTGAAACAATAATAGCTATATCACGTTTATTTGACGGATACTTGGATAAATCTTGAGCTACAGGTACCTCTTTTCTACTAATTTTAGCTAAATTTATTTCAAAAACAAGCGTTTTACTATTTAAAGACAATTTTTTTTCAATTTCTGGATGCAAGACTCCTAAATGACCTAATAACTCATCATTTAAATAAATCGCTGCGCTTTGTCCTGGATGTAAAGCAGGGAGTTCAGATTTTTTAAACTGTATTTGATCGCCGCACCCTAAAAGAGAAAAAATTGACTCAAGATCACCTTTGAGATCATAAAAATCTACGTTTTTTTTAGGGAGTTGCCAGTGTTCTTCATATAAATTACCAGTAACAATACCTGCTAACATTAACTCCTGACGTACGCCAAATTCACAATTTTCATCAGGAATAAAACGCAATCCAGTTTCAAATAATCGGGCACGCGTTTGTTGACGATTTTGGTTATATAGTATCGCATCTAATAACCCAGACCAAAGCGATAAACGCATAACTGACATTTCACTTGAAATCGGATTAGGTAATTTAATTTCTGGATATTCAGGATATAATATTTGCTGAACTTTTGGATCAACAAAGCTATATGTCACCGCTTCTTGATACCCTCTATCAACCAATAAATCCTTTACTCTACGTAATGAGATTTGACTTTCTGATTTCGGTTTCATTACTGATTCAATTTTCAAATTGGCATTTGGGATATTGTTATATCCGTAAATACGGGCAACCTCCTCAACTAAATCTTCTTCAATTTGCAAATCAAAACGCCAACTTGGTGATTTTACAATCCAAACATTGTCTTTATATTCAACTTCACAACCGAGTCTAATTAAAATATCGGTAATCTTTTGTGTTTCGATTGTATAGCCAATAATGCGATCAATTTTATTACGTCGCAATTGGATAGTTGCTTGTGCAGGAAGTTCAGCTTCATGTGTCACATCAATAACTGGACCTGCTTCTCCACCACAAATATCAATTAATAATTGGCTTGCTCGTTCCATTGCTGTAAATTGTAAGAAAGGATCAACTCCTCGTTCATAGCGGTGTGACGCTTCTGTGTGTAAACCGTATTCACGTGCTTTACCTGTTATAACTAATGGGTTGAAGAATGCTGCTTCAAGAAATATATCTTTGGTTGTTTGTGTTACACCAGATTTTTCACCACCCATAATCCCCGCTAGCGCTAAGATTTTTTGGTGATCGGCAATTACTAAAGTTTTATCATTAAGTTTAACGTCATTACCATTAAGTAAAGTCAGCTTTTCATCTTTGCTTGCATAACGAACAATTATGCCCTTTTCAATCTGCGATAAATCAAATACATGCATTGGATGGCCAATTTCTAATAATACAAAATTAGTTATATCAACAACGGCATCGATTGAACGAATTCCACCACGACGCAATTTTTCTTTCATCCATAGTGGCGTTTGAGCATTAACATTAATATTTTTAATTACCCTACCCAAATAGCGAGGTGATGCTGTGGGTTCATCTATTTTTATTGATACTGTGTCGGAAATTGTTGCCTGTACACTGTTAACTTTAAGTGCTTGCATTGGAATATTGTTAACTGCAGAAATATCTCTAGCAATCCCAACAATACCAAAGCAATCAGCTCTATTAGGTGTTACACTAATATCAATTGTGACATCGTTTAAATTTAAATATTCACGAATATCTCGTCCCAAAGGAGCATCATCAGGTAATTCAATAATACCATTATGTTCATCAGCAATCCCCAGTTCTGAGTATGAACATAGCATGCCTTCTGACGGTTCACCTCGTAACTTAGCTGATTTGATTTTAAAATTACCTGGTAAAACAGCCCCCACTGTAGCACATGCAACAGTCAAACCTTGTCGACAGTTTGGCGCGCCACAAACGATATCAAGTAATTCTTCTTTGCCTATATCAACTTTTGTTACACGAAGTTTATCAGCATTCGGGTGCTGCATACATTCAACGACTTTACCAATAACGACACCTGTAAAGTCACCTGCTACTTTTTCGACATCATCAACTTCTAAACCAGCCATTGTTAATTGATCAGCTAGCGTTTCGCTACTAATTTCTGGATTGATCCATTCACGTAGCCAACTTTCACTAAATTTCATGTTTTGATCTCCAGAATTAATTAAATTGCTTTAAAAAACGTAAATCATTTTCAAAAAAAGAACGCAAATCAGTGACGCCGTAACGTAACATAGTTAATCGTTCTATCCCCATACCAAATGCAAAACCACTATAAACTTCAGGATCAATGCCTACATTACGTAATACATTAGGATGAACCATTCCGCAGCCTAAGACTTCTAGCCATTTACCATTTTTAGCTTTAATATCAACTTCAGCCGATGGTTCTGTAAATGGAAAGTAACCCGGCCTAAAGCGTATTTCCATATTATCTTCAAAAAAGCAGTGTAGAAAATCATGCAATAACCCTTTTAAATGTGTAAAACTGATATCTTTATCAACCAGCAAACCTTCCATTTGATGGAACATTGGTGTGTGTGTTTGGTCATAATCATTTCGATATGTTCTTCCAGGAGCAATTATTCGAATGGGTGGTTTTTGATTTTCCATTGTGCGAATTTGTACTGTTGAAGTTTGCGTTCTTAATAAGCGTTTTGCATCAAACCAAAATGTATCATGATCTGCACGAGCAGGATGATGAGCAGGAATATTTAATGCATCAAAATTATGGTAGTCATCTTCTATTTCTGGACCGGTTTCAACAACAAAACCCAGTTCACCAAAAAAATCAACTAATCGATTAATTGTTTTTGTAACTGGATGTAATCCGCCTAGTTCAAGTGAGTTGCCAGGCAATGTAATATCAATTGTTTCATTGGCTAGTTTTGCATTAAGAGCCTGACGCTCTAAATAATTGCGCTTTTGATTCAATAGCTGAACAACTTCTTGCTTTGCATCATTGATTTTTTGACCCACAGATGGACGTTCATCGGCAGGAACATCACGTAAAGAAGCCATTTGCATTGTAAAATAGCCTTTTTTACCAAAATATTCCACTCGAATTTGTTCGATCGAATTAATATCATTAGCACTTTCAATAGCGGATTTGGCGTTATTCACCAGTTCAACTAATTGAGACATACAGTTCTCCTGCTTATTGTGTTTATTGCATAAAAAAAGCCTCTTTTGAGGCTTTTATAATTATTTTTTGTTTTTTCTTTGCCTCACGAGTTAGTATTGCTAAAGAAACCAAAAAAGAAACAAAAAATAACTATATTCATAATAAATTTACCCTTAACATATTAAAATTGAATGATAAAAGCCGAGATAACTCGGCTTTTATAAAGCTATTATAGTGCTGCTTTTGCTTTTTCAACTAATGCAGCAAATGCATTTTTGTCAAATACAGCAATATCAGCTAAGATCTTACGATCAATTTCAATTGACGCTTTCTTTAAACCATTGATAAATCGGCTATAAGAAAGACCGCATTGACGAGCTGCAGCATTGATACGAACAATCCATAATTGACGGAATTGACGTTTACGTTGGCGACGGTCACGGTAAGCATATTGTCCAGCTTTAATTACAGCTTGGAAAGCAACACGATATACACGTGAACGAGCTCCATAATAACCTTTTGCTTGTTTTAAAATTTTCTTGTGACGTGCACGAGCAATAACACCACGTTTAACACGAGCCATAAACTATATCCTCTAATAATTAATCAAAACTTAAACGTATGGAACACACGCAGTAACTAAACCTAAATCGCCTTTTGACACAGTAGTCAAACCACGTAAATGACGTTTACGCTTAGTTGATTTTTTAGTTAGGATATGACTCTTGTTAGCTTGCTTATGCTTAAAGCCACCAGAAGCTGTTTTTTTAAAGCGCTTTGCTGCGCCTTTTACAGTTTTAATTTTAGGCATTTTATTAATTTCCACTTCGCATTGTTAATAAAAACAAAATAATGGTGTAGTTTTCAATAGTATCAAAATCTAGCTTGTTGAACCATTATTTCTTCTTCGGCGCTAGCACCATAATCATTTGTCGACCTTCAATCTTAGTTGGATAAGATTCAATAACCGCCAAATCAGCTAAATCCTTTTTAATACGATCAAGCATTTCAGAACCTAACTGTTGGTGAGCCATTTCACGACCACGAAAACGTAACGTTACTTTAGCTTTATCGCCATCTTCAAGAAAGCGAATCAGGCTGCGGAGTTTTACCTGATAGTCGCCTTCGTCTGTACCAGGTCGGAACTTAATTTCCTTAACCTGAACAACCTTTTGCTTCTTCTTCTGCTCTTTTGTTGCTTTACTCTTTTCATAGAGGAACTTGCCATAATCCATAATTCGACAAACAGGTGGCTCTGCATTAGGGCTTATTTCAACTAAATCTAAAGTTGCTTCTTCAGCTTGTTTTAAAGCTTCATCTAAGCTTACTATACCGAGCTGCTCACCATCGACGCCGGTTAACCTCACCTCACGAGCTGTAATTTCATCATTGATTTTATGTGCTCGTGTTGACTGAATTCGTTTACTGACTTTAATATCTCATTCCTCCAAATTAATTTATCATTAATTCATTTGTTCTAATGAACGACTATGAATTTCGTTAAGCAACAATTCTATAACATGTTTCACTTCAAAGCTACCAAGATCTTTACCTTGACGAGTTCGAACTGAAATTGTTCCTGATTCCATTTCTTTGTCTCCACAAACAAACATATAAGGAACACGTTTTAGAGTATGCTCGCGAATTTTAAACCCTATTTTCTCATTTCTCAAGTCCGCTTTTGCTCTAATGCCAACTTTTTGTAATTGTGCGGTTAATTGTTTGGCATATTCAGCTTGATTATCGGTAATGTTAATTACTGCAACTTGCAATGGAGCAAGCCAAGTAGGGAAAAAACCTGCACAGTTTTCAGTCAAGATACCCATAAAACGCTCCATAGAACCTAAAATAGCTCTATGAATCATAACCGGGACATGACGTTCATTATCTTCACCTACATAAGTCGCATCTAAACGTTCAGGTAGCATAAAATCAAGCTGAACTGTACCGCATTGCCATGCTCTACCTAAACAGTCATGCAAGGTAAATTCTATTTTTGGGCCATAAAAAGCGCCTTCACCTGGTAAATATTCGAATTCAATGCCATTTTCTGTTAAACATTCAGCTAAATCTTTTTCAGCAAGATCCCAAGTTTCATCCTTACCAATTCGTTTTTCAGGACGGGTTGATAACTTAACAGTAATATCATTAAAACCGAAAGTACTATAAGTATCATAAACCATTTTGATACAGCTATTTACTTCACTGCGAATTTGATCTTCAGTACAAAAGATATGTGCATCATCTTGTGTAAAACCTCGAACGCGCATCAAACCATGTAAAGATCCTGAAGGTTCATTACGATGGCAACTACCAAATTCCGCCATACGTAATGGTAAATCACGATAAGATTTTAAGCCTTGATTAAAAATTTGTACATGTCCTGGACAGTTCATTGGTTTAATACAATATTCACGATTTTCAGAAGAAGTAACAAACATTAACTCTTTATAATTACCCCAGTGACCTGTTTTTTCCCACAAAACACGATCCATCATAAATGGACCTTTTACTTCTTGATAATCGTATTCTTTCAATTTAGTGCGAACAAAAACCTCAAGTTCACGGAAAATAATCCAACCATCATTATGCCAAAACACCATACCAGGCGCCTCTTCTTGCATATGATAAAGATCTAGTTGCTTACCAATTTTGCGATGATCTCGTTTAGCGGCTTCTTCTAAAAATTGTAAATAGCTATCAAGTTGTTTTTTATCTGCCCATGCTGTTCCATAAATACGTTGTAACATTTTATTATCACTGTTACCGCGCCAATAAGCTCCAGCAATTTTTTGCAATTTAAAATGATGGCAAAAACGCATATTAGGAACATGTGGTCCACGACACATATCAATATATTCTTCGTGATGATAAAGAGCTGGTTTTGAATCTTTTGGAATATTTTCATCTAAAATAGCAATTTTGTATGGTTCATGTCGCTCCCAAAAAACTTCTCTAGCGCGCTCCCAACTAACCACTTCTTTTTTTACTTCATAATTTTTTTTAGCCAACTCATGCATGCGTTTTTCTAGTGCATCAAGGTCTTCCTGAGTTAAAGAGTGATCTAAATCAACATCATAATAAAAACCATTAT
Source organism: Gilliamella sp. Gris1-4 (assembly GCF_001690335.1). NCBI lineage: Bacteria > Pseudomonadati > Pseudomonadota > Gammaproteobacteria > Orbales > Orbaceae > Gilliamella > Gilliamella sp. Gris1-4. Next base: position 23,945 of record NZ_LZHA01000021.1, read on the forward strand.
CAATTGTTGGACCAATAGCCATTTGTGTATTAGGCCATAGTTGTTTAATTGCGTGACCCAATAAATGTGCACAAGAATGACGAATAATTTCGAGTCCATCTTCATCTTTGGCTGTAATGATGGCTAATGTTGCATCTTGATCAATGACATCACAGGCATCTTTACGCTCGCCATTTACACGCCCAGCTATACAAGCTTTAGCAAGACCTGCTCCAATACTTTGAGCAACTTCTAAAACAGTAACGGGTTTATCGAATTGACGTTGGCTTCCGTCAGGAAGAGTAATAATTGGCATAACAAATCCTTATAACAGTGGTGCGCCACACGAAAGCGCACTTGCTTACTTAAAAAATAGGTCGAATATACTACCACTTATCATCTGGATTTAAAATAGAAAGAATCATATTAATATGAAGCTTAATAAATATACTAAAACACATAGTTACCGGAAACTTTTTTACAAATAAATGGTTATTTTTGTATAACAAAGATTATAATCATTAACTAATAAAAGTTTATAATATGAACACATATGCTATGAATATTTGGATTGATGCTGATGCCTGCCCTAACCCAATTAAAGAGATTTTATATCGAGTTGCAAATCGAAAAGCAATAAATACAACATTAATTGCAAATCAATGTTTAACTATCCCCTTGTCACCTTATATTAAAACTTTATTAGTTGAAAAAGGATTTGATGTAGCAGATAGAAAAATAATTGAGTCGGTTCAAAAAAATGATTTAGTTATTACCTCAGACATTCCACTTGCATCCGAAGTTTTAAATAAAAATGCATTAGTGCTCACGCCACGAGGTGAACAATATACACTAGATACAATTAAAGAACGATTAATTATGAGAGATTTTATGGAAACCATGCGAGCAAGTGGAATACAATCTAAAGGTTCAGCTCCATTTTCCAGCAAAGACCGAGAAAAATTTGCTAATCAGCTTGATATATTACTTAATTCAACATCGAAATGAATTTAATAACTCTTTTAAATCGAGCAGCCAAATTAGCAAAACTAAATTTTTAGAAATAGCTCTCTGCTTTTGAATGGTTTTGATCCTACATAAGGTTTCAACGCCATCCTAGTAAAGCGTTTAGCTGCTTTTAACGTATCGATATTATCAAATTGACGTTTTCCTAAAGCTAAAACCTGCTCGCCAGTAAAGCTGATGCTATTTTGTAATAAACTACTGATAAATCCTTTTTCCGATTGATATTGATAATACATCGATTTAACAATGTCATCGCCAGTTACACAGCAGTGAAAAAAATCAACGTGATATCCTAAATTTTCTAATAACGATAATTCAAAAGCTCGCAACACATTTTCAGCAGGAACCTGTTGGGCTAATTGTTTCAGACTTTTTAGATAATCATCAAAAAGAGTTGGCAATTCTGCTTCTGCAACTAAAACTCGATGTAATAGTTCATTTAAATAAAATGCGCTATACAAAAAAACAGATACCAATGGCAATGCAAGCGACATAGCTTCAACCTGACGCAATGTTTTTATTTCACCTTGGCCTGAGTATTGCACAATAAGTGGAGTAAAAGGTTGCAACATACCTTTCAAGGCAGAGCTTTTTCGTTTAGCACCTTTAGCTAATACCTTTACTTTTCCGATATTTTCAACAAATAGATCGACTAATAAACTAGTTTCAGTATAAGAACGAGTATGTAGTATAAATGCTCTTTGCCAATTTTCCATTCAAAATACCTTTCAATCATACCACCGTTTTTTGATTAATAAATTGTATCTGAGCAAAATTTAGATAAATCCATGAAATTTTCACCTGAAATTTAACTAAAGATCCGATATAATCAATGCAAACAATAGGATTATAGGATAAATAAAAGACAAGCTATGGAACTTTTTTCAATAATTTTACTTTTGGTGTTAATTGTATCACTTTCTGGTGTCGTTGTTAAAATGTTACCAATTCAAATTCCACTACCTCTAATGCAAATATTATTAGGTTGCATATTGGCGGCATTTAATGTTTATGTAGAATTTGATCCAAAACTATTTCTTGTTTTATTTATTCCTCCTTTACTTTTTGCTGATGGACGCAAAACATCAGTAAAAGACTTCATATACAATGGTAGAGAAATTGTCGGATTGGCTTTAGTTTTAGTTGTTATCTCTATTATAGCATTAGGTTATATTCTGCATTGGATATTACCAAATGTTGAATTAGCAGCAGGTTTAGCTTTAGCTGCTGTATTATCTCCAACCGATGCAGTTGCATTAGGTGGAATTGTTGGTAAAGGCCGTATCGAAAAAGAGAAGATGGAAATCATTGAAGGTGAAGCATTAATGAATGATGCTTCAGGTCTGGTCTCTTTAAAATTTGCTATTGCTATTGCAGTTGGTGATGCAGTATTTAACATCTTTGATGTTAGCGTACAATTTTTTATAGTTGCTATTGGTGGCTTGGCTATTGGCGTTTTATTTACTTGGTTATATGCACGTATTTTGCGTAAAATAAATCAGCTAACTCACAATGATCCCGCTATTCAAATAGTATTACTATTTTTACTACCATTCGCCGCTTATATCATTGCTGAGGAATGTCATTGTTCTGGTATTTTAGCAGCAGTAAGCGCAGGTATGACGGTTAATCATTCTGGTATGATGCGAAATGCTCCTTTAACTGCGCGTTTACAATCAGATAGCACATGGTCAATGTTAACGTTTGTCTTTAATGGTTTTGTATTCGTTTTATTAGGTATTCAATTACCAAGTATTCTTAACAATACTTTTGCTGAAAACCAGATCGACACTTCGATTGAGGTATGGCAATTATGTTTAATTGTTCTATTTGTTTTTGCTGTATTGATGGGAACTCGATTTGCTTGGTTATGGGCGATGAAGCATATGCCTACAATGCCATTTGGAACCAAAAGACCTCTTGCATTCAGATCCTATTCAAACCGAGACCTGCTTATTTCAACATTTGCAGGAGTTCGAGGAGCCATCACTTTAGCTGGTGTATTGTCTATTCCAATGACGATTAGTGGTCGTTATCAACTTGTTTTTATTGCAGCAGGTATTATTTTAATTTCATTGATTGTTGCTGTGATCATATTACCTATCTTATTACGAGGTAGTGTTATTTTAGATAATTCAGAACAAACAAATGAAATTTTAACTGTAAAAGGTCATATGGCTGAAGAGGCAATTGTAAGCCTAGAAAAAATGCAAAATAATTTGTTGCAAGAAACAGCTGAAGACCGAGTAGATCAAGAAATTATTCATGAAGTCGGCTCACGTGTTATCGGTTCGCTAAGGCGCAGAACCGGCCTTAAAGATTTAGAACAAAAATCTCTTGAAGCAGAAAATCTAGAAAGACGTATGCGTTTAGTTGCTATAGGTGCAGAACGTACTGCTCTTTTACAAATGAAAGTTCGTAATGAGGTTAGTGAAGAGGTTTTTGAGCATTTGAATACCGACTTGGATATTTATGAAAAAATGATTTCTGGGGATGCATAAATGATTGGAGCAAAAAGCCAAATTTTAAACAAAATTCATTCACAGTTTGTTAATAAAGCGCCCCATATTTTGGGGCTTACCTTACGATACATTCCTTTTAATGTCAAAAAACAAACCATAGAGCAATTATTGAAATTACAATTTGAACATTCTCTAGAAGATGGTGAACTGGATTTTTTAGAAAATCGTTGGCTTAAAATTCAAGTTACTGATCTGGAACTTGTGTGGTTTGTTAGTTTAATCGATAACAAATTAGTTGTTAGCCGAGAAGAAATTGCTGATGTAAGCTTTATAGGTAATGCTAATGATTTGATTATGATAGCAACTAGACGACAAGATCCCGATACGCTATTTTTTCAACGTCGTTTGATTGTTGAAGGTGATACTGAATTAGGGTTATATGTAAAAAACTTAATGGATTCTATAGAGTTGGAAGCTATGACAAAATTTTTAAGGCTAACACTTGAAAAATTAGCCGACATTATCGAAAGTGCACCAACCAATTAAGAATAAATTATACTCATTTTAAATCATTCAAAATGTTTATTCTGTGTAATGATAGATTTCATTGAAAATTTTGAATTGATTAATTTCTATCTTGTAAATAATAGATTATTCTAACCCCCCATATAAAATGGGGAAAAGAAGCTGATTATTTTGAGTATATATAATGAAATTTATGAGTTTCTTTACAGAAAACATAAAATATATGGTTACAAAATGAAAAATAACCAAGAACAGCCAACTTTTTACTTCCACGATTATGAAACATTTGGAACTCATCCTGCATTAGATCGCCCTGCTCAATTTGCTGGAATTCGAACTGATGAGAATTTTAATATTATTGAAGATCCTTTGGTTATATATTGTTGTCAAGCTCAAGACTATCTACCCAATCCAGAAGCGGTACTAATTACTGGCATAACACCTCAAGAAACTAATAACAAAGGAGTTTGTGAAGCTGAATTTACTCGACAAATTCATCAAGCTTTTAGCAAACCTAATACTTGTATTTTAGGATATAACAATATTCGTTTTGATGATGAAGTAACGCGTAATCTTTTATATCGTAATTTTTATGACCCTTATACTTATTGTTGGCAACACAACAATTCAAGATGGGATCTACTTGATGTAGTTCGTGCTTGTTATGCGCTAAGACCAGAAGGAATTAATTGGCCAACTAATGATGAAGGCCTACCAAGTTTTCGTTTAGAACATCTAACAAAAGCAAATAACATTAAGCATGAACATGCACATGATGCAATGTCTGATGTTTATGCAACTATAGCAATGGTTAAATTAATAAAAGAAAAACAACCTAAACTGTTTAATTATTTTTTCTCATTACGTAAAAAAAATAAAGTTGCTGAACTTATTGATGTAGTTAATATGACACCAATAGTTCATGTATCAGGTATGTTAGGTAGCCATCGTGGTAATCTATCTTTAGTTTCACCTATAATTTGGCATCCAGTACAAAATAGTGCCGCTGTTATTTGCGATTTAACTGGAGATATAGATCTCTTAATCGATCTACCTGTTGAGCAAATAAAGGAAAGGCTCTACACCAAAACTAAAGATCTACAATTAGGTGAATCACGAATACCTTTAAAATTGGTTCATACCAATAAATGTCCTGTTATTGCACCATTAAAAACATTATTACCTGAAAATGCTGAACGGTTTAACATTGATATAGAGCAATGTTTAATAAACCAACATAAATTGTTAGAAAATCAAAATTTATTACAAAATAAAATACAGACGTTATTTAATATTGATAATAATAGTCCTATTAATACTATTAACGCTGATGTTGATGCTCAAATTTATGGAAAATTTCTAAATAACCAAGATAAGTTACGCTGCGAGACTATTCGAACAACTCCAATTCATCTATTAGATAGTTTATCATTAACGTTTGATGATCCTCGTTTACCAACACTATTTTTTCGTTATAAAGCGCGAAATTACCCACAAACATTAACAGAGCATGAACAGATTATTTGGAAAGATTATTGTCGCGATAAACTCAACACCCCAAAAATTCAAGATTACTTATTAATATTAGAACAATATGCTGAAACTTATATTCAGCAACCAGAAAAACTAGCAATAATTAAACAACTTTATCATTACTGCCATTATTTAGTTGGTAATTAATTTTGACGAGCGTATCATATAGACAAATAACTTTATGTCACTCTAGCATCCGTCATAATTTATAATTAAGATTAATAGCATTTACGTTATGAAACATTTTCTAGCTAAGCACGCTACCATCAGACATAGACTATATTCTTTATACTATACTTTTTTTAGTTATGGTCGTGGATTGGTCATATTAACTCTTTGTTTATGGGTAGGTAATATTATTTCTAAAATATTACCTATAATAATTCCTGGCAGTATTATTGGTTTATTGATCCTGTTCTTTTTACTTGCATTTCAGTTAATTCCCACTTGCTGGATCAAAAATAGCTGTAATCTATTCATGCGTTACATGACATTATTATTTATTCCTGCAGCAATGGGGATTATGGATAATTATTCACTTTTATTACAAAATTGGGTTCCGATTATATTTGGCTGTGTAGGTGGTTCTCTTATTGTATTGCTTCTAACCGCATTTTTAACAGAACAATGTCATAAAATCGCAGCAAAAAATTCAATTTCATCACCAAAAGATGAGGTCAATCAGCCATGATATGGATGCTACCATTAACGCTTTTTGTTTTCTTCATTATTAGAAAAATATCATTTAAAATAAAAAATCCGTTATTTAATCCCCTTGTGATTACGGTAATAGTATTAATTCCAATTTTACTGATAACAAACACCAGTTACACACAATACGTTGACAACGTACAAATCATTAATAAACTATTGCCTTATTCTGTTGTTGCTCTCGCCTATCCTTTATATGAACTTATTCCCCAAATTAAAGCTCGTTGGAAGTCAATAATGATTATTACTTTTACCGCATCGCTTGCTTCAATGATAACCGGTGTTTGTATTGTATTTTGGTTAGGTGGAAGTATTGAGATTGCTGCATCTGTGCTACCTAAATCTGTTACTACTGCCATTGCAGTAACAATTGCAAGTAATCAAGATGGTGTACCGTCAATAGCTGCATTATGCGTGATATTAGTTGGAACATTAGGCGGTATATTTGGACATCAAATATTAAATTTAGTTAAAATAAAATCAGCACCAGCAAGAGGATTAGCTATCGGTGCTGTTTCACATGCTGTCGGCACTGCCCGTTGTATTGAAGTTGATTATAACGAAGGTGCGTATAGTTCGTTATCATTAGTTTTATGTGGTGTTATGACCTCATTGACAGCACCTTTTTTATTTCCAATAATGGTATTTATTTTTAACTGGTTTTAGCATGAAATTAAAAAAGCTTATTGCTTATATTGCTAGTTTCTGCTTGATTTTAATAACTGCTATTGTAGGTTTAGATTATTGGATCAGCTATAAAACAGCTCCTTATATTTATCATGATGAAAACAAACTTCCTTACCGGACTATTGGTGTTGTACTTGGAACATCGAAATATGTTCGAGGAGGAGGTTTAAATGATTTTTATCGTAATCGTATTGATGGAGCAATTGATCTTTATTGGCAAAACAAAGTTGATTATTTATTATTAAGTGGTGATAACGCTCTTTTAAGCTACAACGAACCAATTACTATGAAGAAGGATTTGATAAAAGCAGGAATTCCTAGCGATGTGATCGTTTTGGATTATGCAGGTTTTAGAACTTTCGATTCAGTGGTTCGTGCCAATAAAGTATTTGATGCAAATAATTTTACTATTATCACTCAAGAGTTTCATTGCGAACGAGCCATTTTTATTGCCCTTGCTCAAGACATACAAGCACAATGTTTTGCTGTGCCCTCCCCTAAAAATATGAAGTTAGTCCGTATCCGCGAAATGTTTGCGCGTGTTAGTGCATTTATTGATCTTTATATTCTAAAAAAAGAACCTAGATATCTTGGCCCTGTAATTCCTATTTTATCTAATGCTCAATAACCATCCTAAATAACAAAAGATTGTAAAAACTTTCAGGAAAGTGCATCTTTAAGTATAAAAACCAGACAAAAGAGAACTTGTCTAATAAATTAGATTGCATTTTTATGCAGGAAAAAGTAATATTTAATCAAATTTAGCATCAAGAAAAATGTATAACTAACAATGAATATTGAATTAAACCATATTAACTGTTTTTATGGTAAACATCAGGCTTTAAATGATGTTTCACTCTGTTATCCACTTGGTGAAACCATTGTTTTACTTGGTCAAAGTGGAGCAGGAAAAAGCTCTTTATTAAAAGTATTTAATTTACTTGAAATACCTAAATCAGGGCAGATGACTATTGCTAACACCCATTTTGATTTTTCTGAAAAAATCAGTGAATCAACAATTAGACATCTCCGTAAAAATGTAGGCATGGTATTTCAAAACTATAATTTATGGCCGCATTTGACGGTACTAGAAAATTTGATTGAAGCACCTTGCCAAGTATTAAAGTTATCTAAAAAAGAAGCTTGCGATAAAGCAATGGCGATATTACAAAGATTGCAAATTGATGATATGGCACAACGCTACCCGCTTCACCTCTCAGGTGGACAACAGCAACGTGTCGCTATTGCTAGAGCGTTAATGATGGAACCTCAAATATTATTATTCGATGAACCTACAGCAGCATTAGATCCAGCAATTACATCGCAAATTGCCGAAATTATCAATGAGCTATCTCAAACAGGTATTACACAAATTATAGTTACGCATGAAGTTGATTTTGCACGCAAAATTGCTTCACAAGTAATTTATATGGAGCAAGGTAAAATCATTGAGCGAGGACAACTCGAATGTTTTGCTCATCCTAAAACTGAAGAGTTTAAAGCTTATTTGTCACATTAATTAAAATAAAATTAGGTGGATATATGAAAAAAACGTTACTAGCCATTTGTCTTGCAGGAACTGCTTTTGTAGCTCAAGCAGCAGACACCTTAACAATCGGAACAGAAGCAACTTATGCGCCTTTTGAATTTACTAATGAAAAAAATGAAATCATCGGCTTTGATATTGATGTGATTAATAAGATTTGTGATGAAATAAAAGTTTCATGCAAAATTGTCAATCAATCATTTGATGGTTTAATTCCTAGCTTAAAAACTCGTCGAATTGATGCCGCTATAGCCGGAATTGATATTACGCCAGAACGACAAAAACAAGTTGATTTTACTAAAATTTATTATGATGATAGCTCAATCCAATTTGTTACATTGAAAGATACATTGACTAGTCTCGATCAACTAAAAGGTAAACGAGTTGGTCTACAAAAAGGAACAACTTATCCTAAATATTTAAGTGATAAATTCCCAGATATGAAAGCGGTTAGCTATGATAGTTATCAGTACGCTATTTTAGATTTAAAAGCGAAGAGAATTGATGCAATAGTTTCAAGCTCAATCGTAGCTGGCGAATGGCTAGGCAAAGAGGCAGATATTGTTGCTTTAAGCGATAAAATCACTGACCACGACTATTTTGGTGAAGGTTTAGGAATTGCTATCCGTAAGGGTAACGAAAAATTACTTAACCAATTTGATCAAGCAATAGATAAATTAAAAGCTAACGGTGAGTTAGATGCTATCTATAAAAAATGGTTCAATAAATAAACTATATTTTTAAATAAATACAATGATAATCTCGCCGCATTATCTTGCGGCGAATTTATTTTTTAAATTAACCTTGGTTTTTTTATGTTTGATTTTTTTGCAAATAAAATGATATGGATCTCATCGTTAATGGATGGGTATATTTTGCCGCTTATACAAGCAACAGGTATCACATTATCATTGGCCTTTGTATCATTAATTATCGGAATTGTTTTCGCTTTAATTTTCTCAATACTAGAATCTGTTCCATTTAAACCCGTTGCGTGGGCAATGTCCTTATTTAACTTAACAATTCGCGCGTTACCTGAATTATTAATTGTGGTAGCTATTTATAACGGATTACCACTATTATTAATATTATTAAATGATGGTTTCACAATCGATCTTTATTATTTGTCATTGACGATACAATTAGATATTCAAGATTTTAATATTAGTCCTTTTTTATGCGGTGTTGCAGCACTATCACTTTTATACGCTGTTTATGCCTCTCAAACGTTACGCGGTGCATTTAAAGCAATTTCTAACGGACAAAAACAAGCAGCTCAAGTACTTGGGTTAAGTAAATCACGCACGTTTCTTCGTATTATAATGCCACAAATGTGGCGTCATGCCTTGCCTGGATTAAGTAATCAGTGGTTAATTTTGTTAAAAGACACCGCATTAGTTTCAGCAATTGCAATTGATGATTTAATGATGCAAACCAAAACTATCATCGCGCGAACCAACCAACCTTTTTTATGGTATTTTGTTGCAATGATCATTTATCTAATTATCTCAATTTTAAGTCAAAAGGTTATAACGCGTATTGAAAAACGCTCAACCTATTTTGAACAACCTACATCAGCGAAAAGTTAGTAAGGCCGTATTATGTCTGATAATTTTATTCATTACCTTAACATCATTGCCCAAGGTTTACCCGATACATTAAGTTTAGGTATTTTGGGTATTTTATCTGCTGGATTGATTGCTGCTTGTCTATCATGCATATTGTCATTAAATCACTTTATATTAAATAAAGTTATACGCACATATGTCATTATATTTACAGGTACACCTTTACTAGTACAACTTTTACTAATTTATTATGGGCCATCACAATTTAGAGATATTTTAATCAAAATACCGACGTTTTATAACATTATTTCTTCGCCTTGGTTTTGTGCCTATTTAACATTAACACTCAATAGTGCCGCCTATACAACTCAAATTTTTTATGGTTCATTAAAAGCCTTACCTAAAGGACAGTGGCAAGCTTGTGAAGCACTTGGCATGAATAAAAAACAAACTTTAAAAGTTGTTTTGCCTTATGCATTAAAAAGAGCCCTTTCGACTTATTCAAATGAAGTTGTCTTTGTAGTAAAAGGCACAGCATTAGCGTCAATGATTCCTGTTATGGATGTTATGGGCTACAGCAATGAATTGAATGCGGATTATTATGATTTCACTATTTTTATTGCTGCTGGGTTAATATATCTCTTGATAAATGGTTTACTTAGCACCATTATGAGGATTATAGAGAAAAAAGCCCTCAAATTTGAAAACTAATATGAGCCAATTTGATTCAGCATCTTTTTTAAAAACAGTTCCACATAAGCCAGGAATTTATCAAATGTTTAATGATAAACAGACGATTATTTATGTGGGAAAGGCTAAAGATCTTAATAATCGCTTAAAAAGTTACTTTAATAATAGTAAAAAAACGCTAAAAACGGATATGCTCGTTAGTCATATCCATCATATTGAATTTACAATTACCAATACCGAAACCGAAGCCTTACTGCTTGAACAGACTTATATTAAAAAGTATCAACCCCGATACAATGTACTGTTAAAAGATGACAAAAGTTACCCTTTTATAAAGTTAAGCAAAGAACAACATCCGCAATTGTCTCTTTATCGTGGTGCGGTCAATCGAAAAAAAGATGAATTTTTTGGCCCTTATCCAAGTGGATATGCAGTAAAGCAAATATTAGCTTTATTACAAAAAACATTTCCAATAAGACAGTGTTTAAATTCAACCTATCGCAACCGAACTCGCCCCTGCCTACAATATCAAATTAAACGTTGCTTAGGGCCTTGTGTGTCTGGATTAGTCAGTGATGAAGATTACCTAGAACAAGTTAACTATGTTAGATTATTTTTATCTGGTCAATCAGATCAGATAATACAAAAAATAACTGAAGATATGCAAAAAGCTAGTAGCGAACTCAACTTTGAAAAAGCAGCGGTTTTGCGTGATCAACTTCAAGCAATAAAACACATTAATGAAAAACAAGCAATATACAATAATAATGATAATCTTGATGTTATTGGATTCCATTATGAATTAGGATTAGCTTGTATCTATGTACTGTTTATTCGGAATGGGCAAACTTTTGGTCATCGATCATACTTTCCTAAAGTACCATCAAATACAGAACTAGAAGAAGTTATAGAAACTTTTTTAGGACAATTTTATCTACAAGGTAACCAGAATAGAAATATTCCGAGAAAAATTTTACTCAATTTTTCATTATCAGATAAACAACCAATGGAAGAGACACTGTCACTTATTGCAGAGCATCAAGTTAAACTCATTGATGAACCTAAAGGAGATAATCTTAAATTACTCAATATTGCAACAGTAAACGCTCAAACTGAAGTTAAAAATAAGCTATTAGAAAATTCCACAATAAAACAACGATATGACGCATTAAAATCTTTTTTGGGAATCGATAAAATTAACCGAATGGAATGTTTTGATATCAGCCACTTTATGGGTAAAAACACGATTGCATCTTGTGTTGTATTTGATGATAAAGGACCTGTTAAATCTGAATTCCGTCGTTATAATATTACTGGTATCACACCTGGCGATGATTATGCGGCAATGGAACAAGTCTTAACGCGCCGTTACAGTAAAAAAGAACTACCCGATGAAAAAGTTCCTGATATTATTTTTATTGACGGTGGTAAAGGGCAACTTAATCAAGCTCTAAAGGTATTTGAACAATTAGAGGTAAATTGGAACAAAAATCATCCTATACTAATTGGTGTTGCTAAAGGAGCTGATCGTAAAGAAGGATTAGAAACCCTCTTTTTTGAAGCTCATGGTACAGGACATTATCTTGATGCTCATTCCCCTGCACTATTACTCATTCAGCAAATAAGAAATGCATCACATGATCATGCTATTGTTGGTCAACGTAAAAAAGGGACAAAACAATTAACCGACAGCGCCTTAGAACATATTGAAGGTATTGGCGCTAAAAGGCGTCAAGCACTACTGAAACATTTTGGTGGATTAAGAGAGTTAAAAAATGCCAGTATTGATGAAATAGCGCAAGTACAAGGTATATCAAAACAATTAGCTGAAAAAATTTATCTAAATTTACAACAATAACCCATTGAAAAAATAACATATTTCAGGCAACATAATCATTAAGAAAATACTGTTTTTTATTAATCTATAATGCATTGATTAATAAAATAAAAAAAGAGCTTTTGTCACATGAAAATTAATTTTCCAACATTTTTAACACTATTTCGAGTTATTTTAATTCCTTTTTTTGTGCTGGCATTTTATTTGTTCCCTCATGAATGGTCTGGTTTTTTCTCTGCATTAATTTTTTTAATTGCGGCCGTGACTGATGTATTAGATGGTTATCTTGCTCGCCGCCTAGGACAGACAACCAAGTTTGGCGCATTTTTAGATCCAGTCGCCGACAAAATCATAGTAACAATAGCGCTTGTTTTAATTACACAATATTATCAATCATGGTGGATCTCAATCCCTGCAATTATTATTGTTTCACGAGAAATTATAATATCGGCCTTACGGGAATGGATGGCTGAAATTGGTAAACGTAACAATGTAGCTGTTTCGTCAATTGGGAAAATCAAAACGATAGCACAAATGACAGCATTAACTTGGCTACTTTGGCGTCCTTGTGACATTGTTATTTACGCAGGTCTTGCAGCATTGTTTATTGCAACAGTATTAACGCTATTATCAATGTTGCAATATTTATGGATAGCACATAGCGATTTATTAGAAGAATAATAACTTTTAGTTAATATTTCTACCTAAGCATGTTTTTATTCGAGTAATTTTGTTGATAAATTCTAGTAAACAAAATTACTCATCCCCTTCAAAATCAACCAATAACTTCTATTTAAATTGTTAATCAGTCAAACATTGAGCAATTAAACGATTTATTTAAAATTTTTATTGACTGAAACCATAAGATCGGTAAAATGCACAGCATTCAAAACAAATTACTTTTTAGTAATTAATTTTGAGCCCGGGTGGTGAAATCGGTAGACACAAGGGATTTAAAATCCCTCGGCCTTTTTGGCCGTGCGAGTTCAAGTCTCGCCCCGGGCACCACTTCTTACCTATGCGGGAATAGCTCAGTTGGTAGAGCACGACCTTGCCAAGGTCGGGGTCGCGAGTTCGAACCTCGTTTCCCGCTCCAATATAACATCCAGTATAGTCCGTTAAAATCCGCAAAACTTAGAATTTGCAAGTGATTTAACGGTTTTACTTTCCAGTATAGAACAGAATAATCCAGAGTCATCCAAGAGAATTTAGTCCAAAAATCAGTCCAAAAACGGAATGAGTTTTTTTGGACTAGTCCAAAAAATGTGTTATCGTGATAATGTATTTTTTGAACAGTTTGTCTAAATATTGACTAGCTATCCTTACGTTCATCAATAACATAAGGAGTTTATCATGGCTGTACTTACTGAGTATAAAATTAAAGCGGCAAAATCTAAAGTTAAGGAATATACTCTAAAAGATGGTAATGGGTTATTTCTAAATATTCATCCCAATGGTTCAAAGTATTGGCTGTTTCGTTTTTCTTGGAACGGTAAACAGACCCGAATGTCGTTCGGCACCTATCCAAAGGTAGATATAAAACAAGCCCGTTATCTATGTGAACAAGCCAATTTTAAATTGTTAAGCAACATCGATCCACGCTTAAAAGAAAATCCAACTATTGAGCCCGTAGAGGAAGCGGTTGATGAAGAGCAAAAATGCACTTTTGCTCAATTTGCGCTGCATTGGCTTGAGTTTAAACTAAAGAAGTTAAACTCAAAACCCTCTAAAGATAAAAAGAATAACGGACGCGGTAGTACCGAGATTCAAATTCGCCGAGCTTTCACTAATGATATTTTCCCTGTCTTAAAAGACAAATCATTACAATCGGTGACAAGAAAGGATTTGTTGTTGATTATGCGCAGAGTTGTTTTCCTCTTTTTTGTCATTAAGGAAATCTAGTAATCCTTTGGGCGTCGGACCTGAAGCTGGGTACTTATAAGTGCCACTTATTGGCATCATTGATACTCGATTATTTATTAGACTTATATGTTGTTCTGGGGAAGCACCGATTAAGATACAAGACTTCGTTTTGATAAGGAAAGTCCAATAAGAACCAGATTCTTTAGCTATTAATTTTTTGAATATAGAAAAAATTTTACGTATAGAGAATGTAAATACCCCAAACTTAGTACACAACTCACGTAGAAAATTAAGCTGCTTGTTTTAGTGTTTTATACTCAATCGGTGTCATGTTATTTAATGCCTCATGCGGTCTTTCGGTGTTATAAATCGTTAGCCATTCTTCGGTTATTTTCCTAGCTTGTGCTAAGTTGTTAAAAAGATATAAATCGAGTACTTCAGTACGATAGGTACGATTAAATCGTTCAATAAAGCCATTTTGATAAGGGCTACCGGGCTGGATATAATCAATGGTTATATCATGTGATTTAGCCCAGTTTATAAAGGTTTTTCCTGTAAATTCTGGCCCATTATCGACCCGTATTTTTAATGGATATC
>NZ_LZHA01000022.1:0-3441 GCF_001690335.1 Gilliamella sp. Gris1-4
CGATAAAGGTTATGACAGCGAGCCTTTTCGGTGCTTTGTTCGTCAAAAAGGCGGACGAACGGTGATTGCTAAACGTAATTATGGTAAGGATATAGATAAAAGCAGTATGGATAGCTGCCTTTATCGCTATCGTCATTTAGTCGAGAATGCCTTTGCTAGAATCAAGCAATATCGTTCAATATCAACTAGATACGATAAGTTAGAAAGGAATTATGCCAGTATGGTATCACTGGCATTTATGTTAATGTGGCTACCAATGTATTGTTGAGTAATTTATGTACAGCAAAGATCAACAGCCCCTAATAACTCTTTAGATCCATTAAAAACTTTAATCGAGACAATATCAAATGCTAATGGTGGGCATATGGGTCTTTTGTCTCTAGATCTTGATATTACTGATGACGTGATAAAAAAATTTATTACAGGTCTTATTGGAGCGAAATATCAGTTAGGTGATTGCCAATTAGGTGAATCATCTCAAGGGCTAGGATATAGCAATCTTATTTATATTTTTATGCAAATTGAAAAATATAAGAAATCAATTGACCCATTAAAGGTAAATTTTTTTATCATAGAAGAGCCTGAAGCCCACATGCATCCACAAATGCAGACTGTCTTTATTACTGAATTATTTAATTATTACAGAAAATCTAACAACACAGTTCAATGCCTTATTACTACTCATTCAACTGAAGTGGTTCGAGGAGCCAAAGAAATATCGAAATTAAGAGTTTTACGAAGATCCAATCAATTTACGTGTAGTTTATTTGACTTAAAAAAATTCCGTGACTCAATTGCTAATAATAACGACTTGATTGAATTCTATGATTTCTTTTTTACTATTAATTTCCCAAATATTGTTTTTGCAGACAAAGTTTTAATGTATGAAGGTGATACTGAAAGAATGTATATCAGTAAATTAATATCACTTCCCGAATTTTATCGATTGCAACAACAATACATTGCTTTTGTACAGGTTGGCGGTGCATACGCTTTTAAATATAAAGAGTTATTAGAGTTTCTTAAAATAAAAACGGTTATTATAACCGATATTGATTATAAAAAGACTGCTTGCGATAAAAATTCAATTTTAAACTCTAAAGTAACTAACGAAACAATTAAAAAATTTGCAGCGCAATATTTAGAGTTAAATTCTCCTACAGTCGAAAATTTATATGGCTGGCAAGACTCTTTGGATCGTAAAAAGAAGAGTGACAATTTGATTTATTTAGCTTTTCAGGGAAAAAATGATCATTACTCAAGAACATTAGAAGAGGCTATGCTATCAAAATTCTATAAATATAATACTTTTGATGAACAAAAAAAAGAATTCTGGATAAACAGTCAGAAAAGAGATGAATTTAGATATACAATCCCAAGAAAAAAAACATTAAGCATTCGAGACATTGTCGAAAGCACGTCCAAAAAGAAAACTGATTTTATGTACTCTGTTTTATTAAAAGGCAAACATAAGGAGATGCTTCCAAACTATATTGAGGAGGCATTAAAATGGCTAGCAGAATAAAAAATTGTTTTTTAGTGAATGCGCCTGCTGGAAGTGGAAAAACAACAAAAATTAAAGCAATGATAAAAGAGCATAGTATTACGCACCCTAAAGATAATATATTATGCATCACTTATACTAATCGTGCTGTTGATGAACTACTAATAGGTATTTCTTCCAAAAATATTTTTATTAGTACTATTCATTCATTTTTGAACAAATTTATTTCACCTTATTTTTCTTATAGAGAAGCATTGGATCTTTATTTTGAGTTATTCGGTGATAAAATCAAGAAAATAATTAACAGTCAATCCCTTAACATAATTGAAAATAACAGATATAAAGAAAAATATGGAGAGTTTAGCTATGAATCTGTAAAACGTAATTTGACTCACTTATATTATAATGAGCTGCAGTTTAACTCTCTTCTTTATGGTGGATTATCCCACGATTCATTAATTAGTTTTGCTAAATCAATTGTAAAAAAATATCCAATTATAAAGAAACGTATTGCTTCAAAATATCAACTAATTTTTATTGATGAGTATCAAGATACAAGTGCGGAGATACTAGAGTTATTTTATGAAAGTACTATAGATTCTAATACTAAGCTTTATTTATTTGGTGATAGAATGCAACAAATCTATAAAAATCGTTATGATTCGTTTGAGTTAAAATTAGCTTTATTTGATAAAAGTGAAGCACTCAATATTAATCGTCGCTCTTCACCAACTATTATTGACTTATTAAATAAAATATATAATGACTCAAATTATATTCAACATCCCCCAAAAAATAGAGAGTACCTATTTTCCTTCACTCCTGAGCTTATTATTTGCCAAGATATTGAGAAAAAAATAGATGAATTAAAAGAAAAGAATAAAGATTTTATTATACTATATTTATTAAATACTAAAAGATTCAGTTCAATTGGGGCTGGAAAGCTTTTCTCTATTTTTAGTCATATGGAAAAATATAAATTTTGGAAAAAAAATAATATTGTCGATGTATTTACATCAGATACTGCAGATAACCCAGATATGTTAATGAAATTATTATTTTTAATGATAAGTATTTATGAAAGTTATAATAAACAATGTTATGGGCCTCTAATTCAAGAGTTAAAAAAATATCCTAAAATTATTAATCATAGACTTTTAAAAATACAACGTCATGAAGATAAATTAACACTAGATAAAAAACTTAAGAGTATTGCTCTTAGTATTAAAAATCGTGAAACTATTGATACATTGCTTACTACATTACATGAAGATAATTTTATTGAGGAAGATTATCTTAATAAAATAAAGGAAGATACTGAATATGAGACTATATTTGATATTTCCCTTAACGAAGTATTGTCTTTATATAATTACTTAAGAGACCCTAAGGTATCAACACAACATGGTGTTAAAGGTGAGAGCCATGAAAGTGTTATTTTTGTCGCAGATGATAGCTCTAATCTACAAGTAAAAATGTATGACTTTTTCAGTCTATGGAGTAAAGTTAATTTATCGTTAAGCCAATTACAAGAGTTATATTATACTTACTTTAACAACATAGTTGAGCTAGAGAGTAATTTAGGTTTTAAACTCTCAGACTTAAATAGTGATAGAATGAAAAAACATAAAGAACTTCTAGGGCGTGTTGATCTTTCATGATTATTTTTTAGACGGCATGATGTGAGTTATAATAATTCAGCCAAAAACAACCATAACTCGATTCATCATGCCAAGAACAATGCTAACAGATAAACGGTGGGAAAAGCTACTACAAATAATGAAAAATACCGGCCGAGTTTATAATAAATCCGAGCATCGGATGACGTTTGAAGGGATCCTTTTCCGAATGAGAACCGGTATTCCTTGGCGAGATTTGCCAGAAGAGTTTGGTGAATGGAGCACTGTCTATAGGCGATTTAATTTGTGGTCTAAAAA
>NZ_LZHA01000023.1:0-71110 GCF_001690335.1 Gilliamella sp. Gris1-4
TCAAACGTCATCCGATGCTCGGATTTATTATAAACTCGGCCGGTATTTTTCATTATTTGTAGTAGCTTTTCCCACCGTTTATCTGTTAGCATTGTTCTTGGCATGATGAATCGAGTTATGGTTGTTTTTGGCTGAATTATTATAACTCACATCATGCCGTCTAAAAAATAATCATGAAAGATCAACACGCCCTAGTTATTGTAAAAAATAATTAAGGGTACCAATATGTAAAATATTTGGGTACCCATAAATAGGTTTGGGTCAGAAAAGAATATTAAAAATCTTCATTTGATTGATTTTGAAAGTTTATAAGTTGTTTTTTAGGCAATGTAAAATTTACACCTAAACGGATATTATCATCTTCATCAGATATAACAATGAGCTCTGCTTGTCTTGCTGTATCAGGTATTCGGTGAAGTAATGACATATAATTATTGGCTTTGCCAAAAACACCTTGTAGAGAATCATTGCTGATAGCTATAATATTTAACGATGTAGAATGAGAAATAGCATCTAGCCAAAATTCTTCAAAAGCTTTTTGAGTAGCATTTTGACCTTTTTCTTTTATGATAGATACAAAGTCAACATTGTTAGAATCATCTGTAGCATAAACAATAGAAAAGTTCTTGCTTATCGCAGTCAGTAATGTTCCTAATTTATTACCGTTATCGTCTGAATCTGTTTCAAGATAAACAGATTCTAAAAGATTATTTTGGTTAAAAATCAGTACCATTGTCCATTGAAAACCGAGAAAGCTTTGGTTGTAACTTATCAGCTGATTTTGATCGTCAGGATCTTGTTCAGTGCTATATTGCTGCATTACTTCATTTTTAGGCATATTGTAATACAAATTTTTGTATAAAGGTGTTTTGGTTGAAGAATAGGAGGTATCAGCACCAACGGTAAGAGTAGTAAAAATTAGCCAACAAAAAACTAATAAGTGGCGTAAGTTATTTTTCATATTATTCCTTTCAGCATAATATTTAATAAACCGATAAGATCCTAAGTAGGATCTTATTCATAATTATTCAACAAAAATTGCAAATATTCGAGTGATAACTGTTAAACTTACAAATATTAATGATATGATTTTCCATACATTTTTATTATTATCATTGGTTGTGTTATAGACAGCGAATAACGTGGCTATTGACCAAATGATAATCAAAATATTGCCATTAAATAATCCTGAACTTGTACGTGTAAACATATCAACAATTGTAATAACAACGACAGGAAGAAACCAAAACAACCAAAATGTTTTTGCAAGTCCATATTCTCCTTTAATATATTTAATGTGTGAAGACATGCTTTTATTTTGTTGTTCTTTTATTTTATCTAGTAATGACATGCTATACTCCTTTTTTATTAGTTAACAATTTGAACAAAAAATTGGTTTTTATTTTTTTTGTCTAAAAATACAGAATATTTAACAGGGAATGCTCCATTACCACCAAAAGAAACGTTTGCTTGGCATAAGTATCTCTTTTGTTCTTTATCTTCGTTAAGTGTTAATTGATCGCTAATGTTAATAAAAGAAAATTGACCGCCACCTTGTTTTGCCATTATTTGGTTCAATAGCTTTTTTGTATCTTTGCTATCACAGCTAGGCGGCATACCATCCCCACAACCTGTTAAAAAAAGCCCTAATATTAATATAGATAGTAATTTCTTCATCGTTTTTCCTTTTTTATGAATGTTAAAAATTCAATTGTAGACTAGTTATCTTAATAAGTCTATAATTGGAATTAAATTAACAAAAAATCCATTAATGGATTTTTTGTTGATGATTAGTTTGATTATATTAATAATGATATATGTCAAAATTTGACATAGAAAAGATAATTTTTACTATTGAGTAGTATATTTATTTGAGGTGTTTTTGTTATTCTTCATCAAACCAATTCCAAAAATCAACGGGTTTAATAACTTCCACCATATTGCCCCACATATAGAGATACCAAGACATTTCAAGGGCACCGCCTGCTTTAAATTTAACGGTTATTGATTTGTCTTTATTTTCTATCATAGTTTGAGTTGGGTGGAAGATATAATGTCTAACTTCTTTTGCTACTTCAGGACTAAAACGCCACTCCACATCGAAAGGTTCCTCTTTAAAGGCTCCGAACATATCTTGACAGTAATCAGTTAAATTAAATGAATCGGGGATTGTATAACTAAGTTCTAAAATATTAATCTGTTCTATATTATGCAAAATAAAATGATGGATCTGTTGGCCATAATAGTTATCACTGTGTCTTGCTAAAAGGTAATGATTTCGTTCACTATATAAAATTCCATAAGGCTCTAATGTGTTGTGGCTGTATTTACCGCTATTTTTGTTGTAGTACTTTATTTTTATTTGTTTTTTATTAAGCAAAGCTGTTCGTAATGCATTGAGTATTTCTGCATTTAAATGAAACTGAGGACCAGGGCGAAAAGCTAATCCTTCAATTTTCAATAATGCTTCTGTTTCATCTTCAAGGCTTCTTTTACGTTTTTTAGATTGTAATAAACTTTTAATCTTTGTTTCTAAACTAACTAGTGATTTGGCTTGCTCGTGTAAATTATGTTGCTCTAAAAAATTCACACTAGCCTGCAAGGCAGAAAGCTCTTGTGGGGAAAAAGTAAAAAGTGCATTTATCTGTTGAGATGAAATCCGCCATCGCTTGCAGCGTCCGTCTGTTGAATACTCTTCCATATTTGGAAAATAATCACGCAACCCTGCACACATTCGTTGTGCTGTTCGTAGTGATACGTTATAACGCCGTTGAATCTCATCTAATGATAATCCCTCAGCACTATTTTGTAATTCGAAAGCAAGATCAAACAAATCCCATGATTTTTCGTACATTTTTATTTTCCTACTCAAATATTAAACATGACAAAATCTGTCATTATTTTATATTAAGATAAACAATAATAATAACAAAGTAGATATTTATGATGATAATCAGTCAAAAAGAGTTAGCTATAATTGATCAAGCAAAAAAAATCATGAAAAAATATATACAAGTAGGGAAAAAGATATCCACAATAGATCATATTAAGGATTATTTTATATTTCATTTAGGATTATATGATTATGAAGCGTTTTGTGTTTTGTATTTAAATAGTCAAAATAGAATTATTGCACTAGAGGAGCTATTTCGTGGCACAATTAATGAGTCAAGTGTTTATCCTCGAGAAATTGTAAAGCAAGTATTATATTATCAAGCAACGGCCATTATTTTGGTTCACAATCATCCAAGTGGCGATAAAGAGCCTAGTTTATTGGATATTTTATTAACCTCTAAAATTAAAAATGCATTAGCGTTGATCGATGTTGTTGTATTAGATCATTTGATTGTTGCTAGAGATAACGTTATTTCAATAAAGGAAAATACAAAATATAACTCAATGAATCTGTTTAATTGATATTTAGCTGATTATCTGACGATTAAAATGCCAAAAAATCTATTAATGGAATTTATTTGTTTTTTTAATCCTAAAAAGGTATTTAATTATTATTTTAATCTCAGACAATGATAGCCATGATTTTTTATATTAGATATTCTCAACATGGTAAAACTAGCAGCGTCAAATACAGATAGAATAGTAGGTAAACGAATACAACAGCGTCGTAAAGAAATGGATTTGACCGTTGCTCAACTTTCCGAAAAAATCAACTTATCTCCGCAACAATTAGCGCGTTATGAACGAGGTGAAAATAAAATTAACTTCGATCATTTTGTTAAAATTGCAGAGCACCTAAAAACACCAATAAGTTGGTTTTTTATTGATTTTGATACCTATCCTAACGGTTTGGTATTAAATAATAAAATAGGGGAACAGCAACAAAGTTATGAAATGAAATTTACCGACAAACAACATAATGACCTTGATGCTCGTTTATTGCAACACTGGCGAGTATTATCTATAGAACAGAAACGAGCATTCATACTATTTTTAGATACCTTAAAATAAATCTAAAAAATATACTAAAACAATGAAATTCCCCCTTAAAAGTTACCGTACGCTAACAAATTTTTAAAATTAATTAACCTTATTATTCAATAGGCTATAGCCTTGACGTTTTTACAGTAATTTTTACCATCGATGCTGCTATTGTTATTGCTGTGTACAAATATTAATGGTAAGTAAAACCAATACTATTTATACGTAGTATTCTGTATTTAATATTTGATGAGGGAAAACAAAAGCAATAATCTCTGCATTATTGGCTATAAAGTTATCTGGTGTAGTATTACAACGCCATCAACCAATACATAGGAGCATATAGAAGACAAAGTCTGCGATTCTTGCGCTTTTGCAACTGAGTAGCAAAAGCGCTTTTCTAAAAAATAAAACTTACTACAACAAAAAAGTACTCTTCGCTAATCCACCTTATAGGTGAATAGTTGTTACTAATTTTAACCTTGATTGGTTAAAAACAGTTTAAGCGATGGATTATGTGTTTCGTTGTGGAAACCATAACCGAGTTCAGTTAGGTGTTGATTAAACTGGTTAAGGGTTGATTCGTCGATTTCAAACGCGGCAAGTACACGACCATAATCGGTACCGTGGCTACGATAGTGGAACATTGATATGTTCCAATTAGTCCCTAACGTTTGTAAGAATTTATGCAACGCTCCTTGCGATTCAGGGAACTCAAAACTGTATACTTGTTCTTGAAGCGGTTTGCAAGGTTTGCCACCAATCATGTAGCGTACATGTAGTTTTGCCATTTCGTCTTCGGTTAGATCTACAACCGGGTATTTTGCAGCAGCAAGTTCTTGCATAATTTCATCTTTTTCTTCACTTTTCGAGATTTTTATTCCCACAAAAATACAAGCAGATTTTTCATCATGATAGCGGTAATTAAATTCGGTTACTGCGCGTCCACCTAATAGCTGACAAAAACTTAAAAAACTGCCTTTCTTTTCTGGAATGGTGACTGCTAATAGCGCTTCACGTTTTTCGCCTAATTCACAGCGTTCTGATACATAGCGCAAGCTGTGGAAGTTTAAATTAGCGCCTGACAGTATATGAGCAAGTTTTTCACCACAAATGTTATGCTGATCGATATATTTTTTTAGTCCAGCTAATGCTACTGCGCCAGATGGTTCAGCTATTGCACGTACATCGTCAAATAAGTCTTTCACTGCCGCACAAATTTCGTCGCTATTCACGGTAATAATATCATCAATATATTGTTGGCAAAGTCTGAATGTTTCATCGCCAATTCGTTTGACAGCAACGCCTTCAGCAAAGAGTCCGACACGCTCTAAATCAACAGGGTGACCTGCATCTAATGCAGCTTTTAAGCAAGCTGAGTCTTTAGGCTCAACTGCAATAACTTTGATTGATGGCATGATTTGTTTGATTAACACTGCAATGCCTGCGGCAAGCCCACCACCACCAACAGGTACAAAGATTCGGTCGAGTTTAGCATTTTGTTGTAATAGTTCCATAGCAATACTGCCTTGCCCAGCAATTACTAATGGATGATCAAATGGTGGAATAAAGATGCGATTTTGTTCTTTAGCTAGTTCCATTGCTTTGGCTTTGGCTTCGTCAAAGTTGGCACCATAAAGTAATACTTCACCACCAAAACTTTTTACAGCTTCAACTTTGATATCGGCAGTTGTTAGTGGCATAACAATTAAAGAACTGATGCCTAATTTTGTAGCCGAAAAAGCCACTCCTTGCGCATGGTTGCCAGCCGACGCGGCAATAACGCCGCATTTGCGTTCTTCTTCACTTAAGCTGGCTATCATGGCTTGTGCTCCACGGATTTTGAAGCTGTGGACGAGTTGGCGGTCTTCGCGTTTGACAAAAACTTGATTGTGTATTCTTGCCGATATTTTTTCCATTTTTTCAAGTGGAGTTACTTCTGCTACATCGTATACGGCGCTACAAAGTGTTGCTTTTAAATAATCTGCACCGGTAAGTTGAGTATTTTCTTGTTTCACAATTAGCCACCTAATTTACTTTTATCTCGTACGGCACCTTTGTCTGCGCTTGTTGCTAAACTGGCGTAAGCTTTAAGCGCAAATGAGACGTAACGATCTCTATTATGAGGCGTAAATGCTTTTTCACCTCGTTCTAGTTCTGCAACTCGTCGACGTTCAAGTTCAGAAGTTGGGACATCTAGTACTAATTTACGATTTGGGATATCAATATCAATAATATCACCATCACGAACAAGACCTATAACGCCGCCATTTGCTGCTTCAGGAGAAATATGACCAATCGATAAGCCAGAGGAACCACCAGAAAATCGTCCATCTGTTATCAATGCACATTTTTTGCCTAACCCCATGGATTTTAAATAACTGGTTGGGTAGAGCATCTCTTGCATACCCGGTCCACCTTTTGGTCCTTCATAAATGATGACAACGACATCACCTTCAACTACTTTGCCTCCTAATATGCCATCAACAGCATCTTCTTGGCTTTCAAATACTTTTGCTGGGCCTCGGAAAATTAAATTTTCAGCAGCAACGCCTGCGGTTTTAACAATTGCGCCATCTTGTGCCACATTACCATAGAGTGTTGCAAGTCCACCGTCTTGACTATAGGCGTGAGCTTTATCACGAATACAACCATTTACACGGTCATCGTCAAGTGAATCCCAATAGCAATCTTGTGAAAAAGCTTTAGTGGTGCGAATGCCTGCAGGTCCACTACGATACATTTTTTTTACTGCTTCGTCGGTAGTTTGAGTTATGTCGTATTTGGTGAAAGTTTCTTGTAATGTTAGTCCTAGAACATTGTGTACATTGCGATTTAGTAATCCTGCTTTATCTAGTTCTGACATAATTGACACAACACCACCAGCTCGATGAACATCTTCCATATGATATTGTGCTGTACTTGGCGCTACTTTACATAAATGTGGGACTTTTCGCGATAATCTATCTATATCTGACATGGTAAAGTCGATTTCGCCTTCTTGTGCAGTAGCTAACAAATGTAATACGGTATTGGTCGAGCCACCCATAGCAATGTCTAATGACATAGCATTTTCATATGCCGCTTTTGTTGCAATTGAACGAGGCAGGTAAGATACATCATCATGTTCATAATAACGTTTGGTGATTTCAACAATGCGTTTAGCTGCGTTTAAAAAGAGTTGTTCACGTTGTTTGTGAGTGGCAATAAGTGAACCATTGCCCGGTAATGAAAGTCCTAATGCTTCAGTTAAGCAGTTCATTGAGTTAGCTGTAAACATGCCTGAGCAAGAACCACAAGTAGGGCAAGCTGATTCTTCGATGGCTTTGCTATCTGCGTCGCTAACATTTGGGTTAGCGCTTTGAATCATTGCGTCAACTAAGTCTAATTTAATGATTTGGTCAGATAGTTTGGTTTTGCCTGCTTCCATCGGTCCACCTGAAACAAAAATGGTTGGGATATTTAAACGAAGCGAAGCCATTAGCATTCCCGGTGTGATTTTGTCGCAGTTAGAAATACAGATCATGGCGTCGGCACAGTGTGCATTAACCATATACTCGACAGAATCAGCAATGAGTTCTCTTGAAGGAAGTGAGTAAAGCATTCCACCATGTCCCATGGCAATACCATCATCAACTGCGATTGTATTGAACTCTTTGGCAATGCCACCCGATGCTTCAATTTGTTTGGTGACTAGCTGTCCAATGTCTTTTAGGTGGACATGTCCTGGTACAAATTGTGTGAATGAGTTAACCACCGCAATGATGGGTTTACCAAAGTCTTCATTTTTAACGCCAGTTGCACGCCATAATGCGCGGGCTCCAGCCATGTTTCTACCCTCGATCGAGGTTGCTGAACGATATTTAGGCATTTTCTGCTCCCAATTTTATGCAAGTAACCGTGTTTAACGGTTTGTAGTTTTTAATATTAATCACCAAGTTAAAAAGTTATCCGCCAATATAGTTGGCGGATTTTGATTTTATTTATTATTTAACAAGATCTAACCAACCATATTTATCTTCAGTTTTACCATTAAATAAACCAAAGAATGTTTGTTGGATTTGTTTGGTGATTGGACCACAACGGCCAATGCCAACTTGGATGCGGTCAACACTGCGCACAGGTGTAATTTCCGCTGCAGTACCTGTCATAAAGACTTCATCAGCTAGATAAAGTGATTCGCGTGATAGTGTTTGTTCTCGTACTTCAATACCAATATCAAGTGCTAGTGTTAATACTGCATCACGTGTAATACCTGGTAGCGCCGATGACGATAAAACCGGAGTGTATAAAATGCCATCTTTAATAATAAAGAGATTTTCACCAGCACCTTCAGATAAGTGACCATGAACATCTAACGCAATACCTTCTTGGAAGCCATTTGCTCTCGCTTCAGAACCAATTAATAACGATGATAAATAGTTACCACCTGCTTTAGCAGCGGCTGGAATTGTATTTGATGCAACCCGATGCCAAGATGAGACCATTGCATCAATACCTTGGTCTAATGCTTCTTCGCCTAGATAAGCTCCCCATGGAAATGCCGCTATCATGACATCAGTTTTATATCCAGCAGGTGGGTTTACTCCCATACCGACATCACCAATAAAGACTAATGGGCGAATATAAGCGCTTTTTAAATTATTTTTTTTGATAGTTTGGCGTGTAGCTTCCATGATTTCATCAAGAGAATAAGGTACAGGGAAACGATAAATTTTTGCTGAATTTAACAGCCTTTGAGCATGTTCTTTGTGGCGAAAAATGGCAGGACCTTTATGGGTATCGTAACAACGTACACCTTCAAATACCGAAGTTCCATAATGTAAAGCATGTGACATTACATGAACTTTTGCATCTGCCCATGGAACCATTTCACCATTCAACCAAATATAATCAGATTTTGCTGTAGAACCCATTTTGTTTCCCTCTTTATTTTTTAATTTGTTAAGTATGTACTTCGCTTTCGGTATTTTTGCTTTAACGGTCAAGCATTATACTATACTTATTTGTTTATTTAACTGTTAAATTGTTTGTTATTTTTAATTTAACTTATTATTTAATAATAAATTGTTTGAAATTGTTATTATTCAATCACTATTACATCTTCTAATTTTGCTACTTGATTTTGTAGTGTCGAAAACGATCTTTCAGTGGTTAATATTAATGTCATAATTAGTATGTTGTTTTCAATTGTTTGCATTTGCATTGATTTAATATGTCCACCCCGATGACGGATAATGCGTAATATACGTTCAAGTGCCCCCAATTTGTCATAAGCTTTTATTACTAATTGGTATTGTGTTTGTTCGTTCATTGCTTACTCCTTACAACTTCTATCTAGCATGTTTTCGTTTGCTGCTCCAGGTGGTACCAGTGGCCATACGTTTTCTAATTCATCTATGCATACATGTAAAAGATAAGCTCCTTTTGAATTGAATAAGTTATCGAGTGCAGCATCGATTTGTGACTTTTTGTTGATAGTTTGCCCAGATATATCAAATGCTTTGGCTAGCATTAAAAAGTCGGGATTATCTGATAAATTTGTTTCGCTGTATCTTTCGTTAAAAAATAATTCTTGCCATTGGCGAACCATACCTAGGCGTTGGTTATCAATTAATACGATTTTTATTGGCAATTTTTTACGTTTTATAGTGGTTAATTCTTGGACATTCATCATGAAAGATCCATCACCTGATATACATATTACACAGTCATTGGGTCTTGCCATTTGTGCGCCAACGGCAGATGGTAAACCAAATCCCATTGTGCCAAGCCCACTTGATGTAATGAAGTTTTGAGGGTGATTAAAGCACATATGTTGTGCTGTCCACATTTGGTGTTGTCCCACATCGGTAGTGACAATAGTATTAGCTGATTTTCGCTCAGAGATAGTTTTTAATAAAGTTGGCGCATAAATAGCTTCACCAGGGTGATCATAGCGAGTTGGGTGTTGTGCTTTTAGTTGATTAATTTTTTTATGCCAGTTATCAATTGAAACTGTTTGATTTAGTAGTGGTAAAACTTGCTTTATATCGCCTTGTAATCCTAAATGGCTTTGGCGTAATTTGTTGATTTCAGCTTGATCGATATCAATATGAAGTACTTTAGCATGTCGTGCAAATTCATTAAGATTGCCGGTAACCCTGTCATCAAATCGTACTCCTAGGGCAATTAGTAGGTCACACTCTTGCACTGCTAAATTGGCTGCTTTTGCTCCATGCATGCCGACTAATCCTAAATAATAGGGATTATTAATATCGGCAACACCAAGCCCTTTTAATGTTGATACACTTGGAATTTGTGTTAATTCCATAAAGTTTCTAAGTTCGGATATTGCGCCTGAAAGTCCAACACCTCCACCAATGTAAAGCATTGGTTTTTGGGCTTGGGTGATCATTTGTTTGGCTTGTTTTATATCATCAGGCAAGATTGGGTATAGTTGAGTTTTATTCTGTGCGATTTTTAATGAGGGTGGCGTTAAATAGTTTTGATAGTCTAGGTTTGCAAGCTGTATATCTTTGGGAACATCAATTAATATTGGTCCCGGTCTCCCAGAATTGGCTAAGTTAAACGCCTCTTCTAATATATTGGGTAAATCGTGCGCATCATAGATTAAATAACTGTGTTTGGTGCAAGCAAGAGATAATCCTAAAACATCAACTTCTTGAAAGGCATCAGTGCCAATAAGTTTGGTTGGTACTTGACCAGTTATAGCAACAATCGGAACAGAATCAATCAAAGCATCAGCAAGACCTGTAATGATGTTAGTTGCACCCGGCCCCGAGGTGGCAATGCAAACACCAGTTTTTCCTGTTGCACGAGCATAACCAATAGCCGCCATGGCAGCACCTTGTTCATGACGGCATAATACATGTTCAATACCCCCGTCATAAAGTGCATCGTATAGAGGCATAATTTGTCCACC
Source organism: Gilliamella sp. Gris1-4 (assembly GCF_001690335.1). Classification (NCBI taxonomy): domain Bacteria; kingdom Pseudomonadati; phylum Pseudomonadota; class Gammaproteobacteria; order Orbales; family Orbaceae; genus Gilliamella; species Gilliamella sp. Gris1-4. The sequence continues at coordinate 10,862 of NZ_LZHA01000023.1, forward strand.
AGGATATCCAAAAACGGTGGTTACGCCTTTTTCTTTTAATGTTTTTACTATCCACTGTGTTCCTAACATTTATTCCTCGCTTGTACTTTTATCTATCAATTATCCATAAAAAAACCCCCGCTTTGGGAGCGGGGGTTTCTTGATTTATGTATAAACATTTTTTTATTCAAAAACGCCCCCGCGCAGGAATAATGACCACGCTGACAATAATGTTGATGAGGACGATTTTGAGTGAAAATTTCATAATGTTGGATGATTAACTTTTTATCATTTTTTAAAATATTTTTAACAAAATACTCGTTTTTAAAAAAAGTGCAATAGTTTTTTTATTGATTTTTGCTATTTGGCATAAGTAACTTGTAAAAAGTGTTCAAAAAACACTGTGTCTTAGTATAAAAAATATCGGTTTAGGTGGTTTTTTTTGTATTTTTGTCATGTTAGTGTATAAAGAATAAACATAAGTAATATTAAGAAATAACGATTATCTAAAATATTTAAAAAGTGATATCAGTATGAAAATATTGCAACTAATTATTTTTGTTATTTTTAATTCAGTTTTAATAAGCTGTGATTACGCTAAAAAAGCTTCGCAAGATACATCTACCGCAAATTGGGAAAATGATGATCTTAGTGATTCTCAAAATTCGGTCATTGATTCAATCAAAAAAGAGTTACCAATTGATATTGATGAACTTACTACATTAGTGGATATATCTAAAGATCATAATACAATTAATTATAGATATAATGTTAAAAATACACCTGAACAAGCTTTATTACTGCCAACCACTATTGATACAATTCGTCAAAAATTACTTAATGCGTATTGTGAAGATAATAAAGAAATGAATGAGCTTAAAAAGGATTTTCCCGATGGTATTAACTATCACTACGATATAGACAATAAAGAAATCATAATAATTGAATTAAAATCAATAGATTGCAAAGAAAAATAACCTTTCTTAGGGATTTTCTTTTACTAGCTTCGTATATGTTAATTTGATACACTTAGCTCAGTGCAAGATTATGCAATACTTAAGGTTCCGGCTTTACTAATTTCAATGACCTCTCCAAGCCAATCATGGAAAGCCGCTTTTGTTTATTATAGCCTCAGTTTTTGTTTGTTTAAAAATGTATGGGGATGATATTGAGCAATGCTATTAAGTTTAAAAAGAATATTCTAATTTTTGTTGTCAGTAAATATAATTTATTGAATTAGTTAGTTATTTTAAAGATTAAAATAGGTTTATCAATAGGATTTTGTGATTATTAATTGATTTCATTTAAGTTATATCGAATTTGTTTTCAAATACATGTTTAACTTAGGAGAAAATTATGAGCAAACATATCTACAATCCACTTACCAAATATCATCATGATAAGTTCCCAAAACAAAAACAAGTTGCACCTGCTTTACAATGCGAAATGAGCCCAATCCCTGATTGTGGTGAAAAAAGCTATCAAGGCCATGGGCGCTTAGAAGGGCGTAAAATGCTTGTTACTGGTGGCGATTCTGGTATTGGTCGCGCGGCAGCGATTGCTTATGCTAAAGAAGGTGCTGATGTAGCAATAAATTACCTTCCTTTCGAGCAAAAGGACGCGGAAGAGGTTGCTAAGGTTATTCAAGCGGCTGGACGCAAAGCGGTGTTAATTCCTGGCGATTTGAGTGACGAGACTTTTTGCAAAAAATTAGTTGAAGAAGCGCATCATCAATTAGGTGGATTAGATAATTTGACACTGGTTGCTGGTAAGCAAGTTGCTGTTGAAGATATTATGGAACTAACTACCGAGCAAATTAAGAAAACTTTTGAAGTCAATGTATTTTCACTTTTTTGGATTACTAAAGCAGCTTTGGGTTATTTAAAACCTGGTTCAACGATTATTACAACTTCGTCTGTTCAGGCGTATCAACCTAGCAGTAATTTATTAGATTACGCTTCAACTAAAACCGCTATTATCGCATTTACACGTGGTTTAGCTAAGCAATTAGGACATAAAGGTATTCGCGTAAACTCTGTAGCACCAGGCCCAGTTTGGACACCATTGCAAATTTGTGGTGGTCAACCAAGTGATGTCATTCCTGAATTTGGTAAACAAACTCCTTTACAACGAGCTGGACAACCGGTTGAACTTGCTGGTGTTTATGTGCACTTAGCTTCTGAAGAATCAAGCTATACAACTGGTGAAACTTATGGCGTTACAGGTGGCATGCATATTAACTAGTGATAGTATTACAGTAGAAGAGTTTGTTTAAACTCTTTTACTGTTAATGTGATATAAAATTAATTTTTAAATCAAAGGAATATTATGAGTTAATTCATGATAGTCAAAAATTAAATAGAAAATAAAAAGGAAAAAAAATGAAACTTTTTAAAGTGATCACCTTAGCAGTGTTAGGGCTTTTCTTAGTCAATTGTGATAATTCAAAATCAAAAACTGATGATATTAAACAACAAGCCGAACAAACAAGTTCAGAAGCAAGTGACAAGATCAATCAAGCTGGTGCAGAAATTAGCGAAAAGTCTAATCAGTTAAGCTCGGAAATTGGTGACAAGGCTAGTGAATTAAGTGCAAAAATTGAAGACCAAGTTAAGCAAATAAGCTCAGCAATTGGTGATAAAGCTAAAGATTTGTATGAACAAACAAAATCAGAAAAAGATGAGATGCTTAATAAGATTGAAGAAGGTAATTATAATGTTGCTCAAGGTTTGATGATTAAGGCAATTAAAACAAAATTACCAGCAACAATTGATTCGAGTGTAACTTTAATTGATGTATCGTCAGATAGCAATGCAATTAATTATAAATATATTGTGAATAATATCACTAAAGATGCATTACAGGCTAAAACTAATCAAAAAAATTTACAAGATAAATTAGTTGAGTTTTATTGTGGTGATGATTCTAGCATGAAGACTTTAAGATTAGTATTTCCTAGAGGAGCTAACCATAATTATTATATCAATGACGATAAGGTATTTTCAGTAGATGTAAAACCAAGTGATTGTGATGATGATTAAATATATTTTGAATAAATAACTAAAACTCATTGGCAATAAAAGGGCTTATCAAAGCCCTTTTTTATTGATTATTTATATTGTCCAAAAATCTAAAATATTACAATTTTTTGTATCTATTTATTTTCAAATATTTTACAATTTTAACGCCAATGTTTTGAATAAGAGGTAAAAATAAACTTTGTAATATTAACAAAAAGGAATAACAATGAAAGGCTTAAAACCAGTGATCGCAATTTTGATGAGCTTAGTTCTTTTCGGTTGTGATAATTCAAAATCCGATGCCAATAAAGCAGTAGGTGATTCTTCAAAAAATACTGATCTTAGTCTTTTGCAAAATACTATTATTAATGAAGCTAAGAAAATGCTTCCAGTTAAAATTGATGCAAAAACTAATTTAGTAGAAATAACAAAAGATAATGATTTACTTAATTATAAATATATTATTAATGCTTCAAAAGATGAGTTATCAATCTCAGATACACAAAAACAGACAGCAGAAACATTGAAAAACCTTTATTGTGGTAATAACCCACAACTTAAACAGTTTAGGAATGCATTCCCAAATGGCGTTAGTCATAATTATTATATAAATGATGAGCAATTATTTAGTGTTAAATTGACGCCAGCTTCTTGTACTGCTAACTAAAGTAGTTTGTTTTAATTTTTGATATAATTGATCAATGTGATATAAAACAGGGGATTTCCCCTGTTTTTTGAGTTATTCTAGTTCTTTACCTTTTGTTTCGGGTATTAAAAATACAAATGCAGCCGCTGATAATAAATAAGCAGCAGACAGTAAAGCTAATGCGTAGCTAATTGAATAAACAGTAGCTAAATATGCAATTAAAACTTGTGATATTCCTGCAATTCCTCGACCTACATTAAAAATAATATTTTCAGCACTTGAACGGGCATCTGTTGGATAATGTTCAGCAAGCAATGCACCATATCCGCCCATCATGCCATTTACAAAAAAGCCAATTGCTGAACCAAATATGATTAATATAAACATATCAGTTTGATGAAAATAAAACCAAATTGAAACTGCCGAAACGAATAAAAATAGGATATAAGAAGGACGGCGACCAAATTTATCACATAACCAACCAAAAATTAAGATCCCTAATGACATACCAATTGTTGTTGAAATGGTCCAGAACATTGTATTTTTGAATGGCAATTTGAGTTCAGTTGCAATCATATTTGGCATCCAAACCATGAGCCCATAAAAACCAAAATTTTGTACTGCACAGGCAATAGTTAACCCTATTGTAGTTGCTACGGTTCGAGGATTTTTAAATAATTTGCCAATGGCTATTTTATTTTTATTTTGGGCTTTTAAATTTTGCCAGATTTCTGGTTCTTTTAGGCCTTTACGTGTCCAAGCAACAAATAGCGCTGGTAGTACTCCCATGGCAAAAGCCCAGCGCCAACCATAAATTTCACCAATAAAATTAACGGTCAATGCGGCTAAAATGATACCTACTTGAAAGCCTAATGCTACAATAGATGTTGCTCTTGAGCGTTTATTTTTAGGCCAACTTTCAGAAACTAAAGTCATACCAATTCCAAATTCACCACCAAGACCAAGACCACTTAAAAAGCGAAATATTAAAAAGCATTCATAGTTAGGTGAAATTGCACATAACCCAGTGAAAAGAGAAAATATTAAAATAGTCCATGAAAAGACTCTTACTCGACCATATTTATCGGCAAGGATACCAAATAAAATACCACCTAATACTGCGCCAAGTAAGGTTACTGATGTTAAGGTTCCTAAATCGGCTTTAGTCAGGTTAAAGCTGGTTGAGATTAGACTAAAACATACACCTAAAATCATCATATCCATGCCGTCAAGTGCGTAACCGACAGTGGATGCAAAAAGGGTTCTTTTTTGATACGGGGTTGTGTGTTCGTTTTCACTTTCTGCTTGCAAGGCTGTGTTTGCTTCAGTTTTCATGTATACCTCTAGTTTTTAAAAATAGATGTTACTTAAAATTTGCGTTTTATGATGTTTAATTTGTGATTAAACGGAGGGTAAATTAAAGCGGGGCAAGTATATACTTAAAACTAGTAAAAAGCCAAGCTTAATGCCCTAAACAGTCGTTTTATCTGCCGATTTTGCTATCGGCAATTGATTTATTTAATCTTCAGCAAAGTACCAATAACCTTTGTTGACAAGATCAAGCATGACTTTAAGCATGTTTTTATCCCGTAACTGTTCGTAATTAAGTGTTTCAGTTTCACAAAGTAGATCTATGATAGGCATTGGTAAGTCAATTTTTTCACCATGAATATAGCCAAAATCGCCTACTTTAAAGATTCGAATGCTTAGTACACGGTGTAGTTCTGCACCAGCTTTTAGTAATGATTCAAATTCTTCATAATTGTATGGAGGTTCAACTAATACAATATTTAAATCGTGCATTGGTAGAGTAATGTGTTTGCCAAACCAATCGTTAAATAATGTAGGTGTTTTGATTAGGTCGATAATTTGATTTTGTACTTTTGTTAGTTCATAAGGTTGAACGCGATGAGGATCGTTAGGTAGCTTTAAATTTGGATCTTGATAATAAATACTATTTGGTAGGTTATCAATGACATAATCAGCAAAGCTACTTAATAGTTGTTGTGAAGTTTGTGTCATAAAACCAACAGAATAACTTAATGATTCTCCAATTGATATACCATTATGCGGACAACCTGTTGGAATGTATAGAATATCGCCAGTGGTGATCTCTTCGTCAATGATTGGTTGATATTCTTCGACATGTAATAATGCTTTGTGCGCATTAAATTGTTTATAATTTGGATCGCTATTGCCAACTTGCCAATGCCTGCTACCCATGCCTTGAATAACAAATACATCATAATTATCAATATGAGGTCCAACTCCAGCGCCTTGGGTTGCGTAAGAAATCATTAGATCATCAAATTGCCATTGTGGAAGGCATTTAAACGGTTTAAGTAAGGTCGCTGCTTGTTCATGCCAATGGTCAACGGCTTGTACTAGCAAACTCCAATGATCTTCACCTAAGTTATCGTATTGAGTAAATGGCCCGAATTTAGCATCCCAAATGCCATCTTTATTAGAAACAATTCGGCTATCAATTTCGTCTTCCATTGCTAAACCAGCTAGTTCGTCTGGTGTTATGGGATCAATAAAATTAGCAAATGCTTTGCGTAAGATTACCGGTTTTTTTTGCCAATAGTTTGTTAAAAAATCATCCCAATCAATAGCTAATTTATAATTCATTTAATTTTCCTTGAAGATTGAATAATTGGCAAAAATTATGAGTGGTTTTTTTTGCTATCTCCTCTAATGAAACACCTTTTAAAGCAGATAAATATTGTGCAACCACACGAACATACGCTGGTTGGTTTTCTTTACCTCGATATGGCACGGGAGCAAGATAAGGTGAGTCAGTTTCGACCAAAATACGATCAAGCGGAACATATTTCGCAACTTCTCGTAGAGCCTCGGCATTTTTAAAGGTGACAATCCCTGAAAAGGAAATATAAAAACCAAGATCCAATAGTTGTTTTGCTGTTTCGATATCTTCTGTAAAACAGTGTAAAACACCTGAATGGACATGCTCTTCTTTTAAAATTTTTAAAGTGTCTTCTTTAGCATTACGTGTATGGACAATAATGGGTTTGCTTAGCTTTCGCCCTAATCGGATATGTTCTTTAAATATAGTTTGTTGTAGTTCTAAGTTGTCTTGTTGGTAGTAATAATCAAGTCCTGTTTCACCAAGGGCAATGACATTATCTTCTTGTGCTAAGGTTTGAAAGCGTTCAGCATCGTAGGTTTCGTCATCAAGATTAAGTGGATGAATCCCACATGAGAAAGAGCATTGATTTTGATAAGGTATAAGCTTATGTTTCATCGATTCATAGCCGGATAGTGTTGTTGCCACGCTTAGGCAATATTTAACGCTATTGTTGATAGCTTCTTGTAAAACATCTTTGATGGATTTAGTACTAAAGTCTAAACTATCTAAATGACAGTGAGAATCAATTAAAAACATAAAAATCTCTTCTTTATTTATCTTAATGTTGTTCAAAATCACGAACAGGTTTTATTGTTGACCATGAACGGCAAGCAGGGCATAACCAGTAGAGTGAGTTAACTGTGAATCCACATTTTTGGCATCGATAATTGGGTACCGCTTTTATTTGTTCGCCAACCATGTTGCGTAAAAGTAAAAGGCTTTCTTTAGCTTTACCTTGTTCTGCATCAGCAACATGATAGTTCATTAATCGATAAAAACCTTTTAAATTAGGGTGTTTCAGTAATTCTCGATACATATAGTATTGTGCAGTGTCTAGACCTTTTTCTTTTTCGATAACATCAGCAAGCATTAATTCAGCAACATTACCTGTATCTTGATCGACACATATTTGTAAAAATTCTTGAAATTCATATTGATTATTTAGCTTTAGGTAACACTCTTTTAATGCAGGTAATGCTTCGCCAATAAAAGCTTTGTCCTGCTGCAATATTTGCTGAAAAGATTTGATAGCTTGCTCAGTTTTGTTTTGTTGCATAAGAACTTGCCCCAACATGAGTGAAGTACGAGCACATTTAGTGTCTGCCATTGCTGATTTTTGTAATAGACTATTGGCTTTATCGAGATCGTCATTAGCAATCGCTAGTGATGCCAATTCACAATAAAATTGCGCAATATCGGTTTTATATTTTTCATTGCCGAGTTTGACTAGTTTAGTTGCCATGTTGATGGCATTTATCCATTCACTGGTTGATTGATATATGATGATAAGTTGCTGTAATGCATGTTGTTGAAAGTCTTCTTCGTCAATTAATTGCAAAAATGTTTCTTCAGCACGATCGTAAAAGCCTGCTATCATGTAATCTCGACCTAGTTGTTGAATGGCTAATAATCGCTGTTCAAATGTTAAAGATGAGCTTTCTAATAGCGCTTGATGAATGCGAATCGCTCGGTCAACTTCTCCTCGAGAGCGAAATAAATTACCTAATGTTAAATGGGCCTCAAGTGTGCCATCGTCTTCTTTTAACATGTCTAAGAAAAGATCGACAGCTTTGTCTTTTTGATTGGATAAAAGAAAATTCAAACCATCAACATATTCACGAGATAGTCGGTTAGATTCATTTAGATATTTTTGTTTTGCATTTCTGTCGCCCATATACCAACCGTATGCGGCAGCAATAGGAAGCAACAAAAATAACAGTTCAAACATAATAACCTATTCTTAATTAGTTTTAGTTGTGTTTATTTGCTTATTAGCCATGCCTTCATCATATTTTTTTTGTAATTTATTTAGTTTACGTTTTGTTGATGAGTGCTGTAATTTAGATTTTAGAAAGAAAATGCCGGTTAATATCCAACCAACAATAAACCCTGAACCAAATAAAATTGCTAATAATACTGATAGGCGGATTTCAGTTTTAGCTACCAAATAATTGAATGTTACTGTTTGATCATTAGCCGACCCTATTGCTATTGAGATGGCAAAGATGATAATTATCAATAAAATTGATATAACAAATTTCATAATGTTGACCTTTATTTTTATTTTTTATTTTTTGTTTTAGTTAAACTCTTTCGTTTATTATACTCTTCTATTCTTATAATTTCTTTTTGCATTTGGCTAGTTAGATTATTAACCATATTGCCTAAAAATAATATTGTTTGTTGTAAATGTCACTTTCTCAAAATATTTAATAATCATTTGTCTACTATATGCCATTTTCTAGCATAAAAATAGCAAATTAATGAGATTATCCATGCGATTAATATACTTGTTATTAGATCAATAGGACTATGCATGCCTAATAATAACCGGCTTAATTCAATTAATATTGACCAAATAATGATAAACGATATTATCGCATAGTGTTGTTTAAATTTTAGCAATGTTAAAGCTAATAATGCCCAAGTTACAGCTAATAAGGTATGTCCAGATGGAAAAGCGTATCCAGTTTCATTTTGCCAGTGGTTAGATAACCAACTTGGGATTGTCGATGAATTGTTAAATAATTGATGAATAATTTCTTTTCTTTCTGAACGTGATTTCGAATAAAATTGTTGATCACTAATATTATATTCCTGAGCCATCCAAAGTACATAAGGCCGTGATTCAGCTATTTGTGATTTTAAAAGGCTTTTAATTATTTGCCCACTTAATATTGCGCTAACAAGAAGTAACCATAATAATATAATTCTTTTTTTTGTTTTTTTTTGTAATAACAGACAAAATGCAATAAATAAGATTGTTGAGGTGATAATTCCCCAAGGAAAACTTGCTGTTTCAGTTATTAAAAATACACATTTAGATGTATTATTTAAGGATGCTGGTTGCCAATGCCAATTTATGGCTATAATAGTAAAAGGAACAGCTAAGAAAATAGCCAATAGGGCTATTGTTTTTTTTATTACTAACCTCATTTATAAACTCAATTAAGTAGAAATTGCTTTTGCTTAATATTTTAGCATAGAAGATAAATTTATTTTTATAAAATCTTATTTATGCTTATTGAAAACGGAGATAATAATGCAATTAAAACGTGTTGCTCAAGCAAAATTGCCAACGCCGTGGGGATGTTTCATTATTGTGGGATTTGAAGAAATTGCAACAAAAAAGGATCATGTCGCATTAGTATTTGGTGATATATCTGGCGATACACCAGTTCTTACAAGAATTCATTCTGAATGCTTAACAGGTGATGCACTTTTTAGCTTACGCTGTGATTGTGGCTTTCAGTTAGAAGCAGCTTTAAAACAAATTGCAAAGGAAGGTAAAGGGATTTTAATTTATCATCGGCAAGAAGGGCGTAATATTGGTTTATTGAATAAAATTAGAGCTTATGCATTACAAGATCAAGGTTTGGATACGGTTGAAGCTAATGAACAATTGGGGTTTGCAGCAGATGAGCGCGATTTTACTCTATGCGCAGATATGCTGGCTTTATTGGGTGTATCACAAATTCGCTTATTAACCAATAATCCCGAGAAAATACGGGTACTAGAACAGTCTGGAATTAAAATTATACAAAGGGTGCCATTGGAAGTTGGTGAAAATCCAAACAATGAGCATTATCTAGAAACAAAAGCAAATAAAATGGGACACTTACTTCATTTGCATCACTATAATTGCAATCACTAAAAATTTAAATTAACTAAGAGAACTTATTGGTTTGTAATTGAATTTATCTAAAATAGTAAAAATTTTGAAATGAAAACTCAAAATAGAAAATATTATTTTGAGTTTTTTGTTACTTGATAATAAGAGAAAAATTTTAATTTAGGTTTATGTGATAATTGCCAATTATTTGGCACCTTTAAAATCAATTTTTATCGCTACGTAGCACACCACCATTAGCAATCTGATCTTTAGATAATTCGTGCATTATGATTTGTACTGCTTCTGGTTTACAGTTAAGGGTTTCAACGATGGCATTAGTTACCCGTTTTGCCATTTCTCTTTTTTGCTCTACACTGCGACCTTCTAAAAAGTCTATAACGACATTAGGCATAGATACCTCCTAGTGATTATTAATTTGGGCAAGTTGCTCATCAGTTAATACAATTTCATCATTATGGCATATGTTAATGCCAGATTTTATAATTTGTTCTGCAATGGATTTAGCTTCATTTAATGAGTGCATTTTATAAGTACCACATTGATACTCATTTAATTCTGGAATCTGGTTTTGTGATTTAACATTTAATACGTTATGCATTGATTTTAGCCATGCATCGACAACTAATGCCTCATTCGGATTACCAATTAAGCTCATATAAAATCCTGTGCGGCATCCCATTGGTGAAATGTCGATTATTTCAACTTTATCACTGTTAAGGTGATCACGCATAAAACTAGCAAATAAATGTTCTAATGTATGAATTCCTTTTTCTGGAAGGTTGTCTTTGTTTGGAATGGTAAAGCGTAGATCAAACACAGTAATGTTGTCACCTTTTGGGGTCACCATTGTTTTTGCAATTCGCACAAAGGGTGCTTTCATTTTTGTATGATCAACTTTAAAACTGTCTAGTAAAGGCATATGTCCTCCTTGTTATTTGAACATTGTTATTCTAATCAATTTACTAATAAGTACCAGTAGATTTGATATTTACTGATCAAGTAAATTTATTAATTCTTGCTCATCAATAACTTTTATTCCTAGTTCTTGAGCTTTATTAAGTTTAGAGCCTGCTGCTTCTCCTGCAATAACTAGATCAGTATTTTTCGAAACACTACCTGTTACTTTGGCTCCTAGTTGCTTTAATTTATCTTTGGCTTCATCTCGTGTTAAAACCGACAATGTACCAGTTAAAACTACAGTTTTTCCTGAAAAAGGTGAGTTAATGGCGATCTCTTGTACTTGTGGAATGACATCTTGCCAGTGAATGCCTACTTCATTACTGGTTAGTTGTTCAATTACATTGCGATTATGTGGTTCTTGAAAAAAGTCAATAATGCTTTCCGCAATGACGGCACCAATTTCGTTTACTGATTGTAGTTTTTCTAGTGAGGCGTTCTCAATTGCTGATAAACTACCAAGTTGGTTAACAAGATTTTCGGCAGTAACTTCACCAACATTCGGAATTCCAAGCGCAAATATAAAGCGGCTTAATGTCGTATTTTTAGACACCTCTAGTGCTTTTAATAAGTTATTGGCAGATTTTTCCCCAATTTTATCTAAACTACATAGTGTTGGTAGATTTAGTTTATATAAATCTGCAGGTGTTTTGACATATTCTTTATCAACCAGTTGTTCAATAATTTTTTCTCCCATACCATCAACATTCATTGCTCGCCGTGAAACAAAATGCTTTAAAGCTTCTTTTCGTTGTGCAGGGCAAATCAAACCTCCGGCACAGCGTGATATCGCTGCACCTTCGTCTCGAACTATTTGCGAGCCACAAATAGGGCAGTGTGTCGGGAAGATGATTTCTTTTGTGTCGGCGGGTCTTCTATCTACTATGACGGCTACTATTTTAGGAATAACGTCACCAGCTCTGCGTATTGTTACATAGTCACCCTCACGAATACCTAATCGGATTATTTCATCGCTATTATGTAATGTCGCATTGCTTACAATAACACCAGCAACTGATACAGGTTCAAGCCTTGCTACAGGAGTGATTGCACCTGTTCGTCCAACTTGAAAGTCTACTTTATTTAATTTTGTAACTTCTTCTTGAGCCGGAAATTTAAACGCTGTGGCCCATCTTGGCGCTCGGGCAACAAAACCAAGCTCGTCTTGTAGTTCAATACTATTAACTTTAATTACTACACCATCGATATCAAAATCTAATGACATACGTTGTTCGCCAATTAGTTTAAAATAATCCAAAGCGGCTTGCGCTCCTTGGCGTTTTTGTATTTTATTACTAACAGGTAGCCCCCAAGCTTTAAATTGCATCAAACGATCGTAATGTGTGTCAGGTAATGTGGCACCTTCGAAAATACCAACACCATAACAAAAGAATGCTAATGGTCTTTTTGCTGTAATTTTAGGGTCTAATTGTCTTAATGAACCGGCGGCTGCATTGCGTGGATTGGCGAATACTCTTTCATTTCGCTTTTCTGCATCTACATTGAGTTTTTCAAAGCCTTTATGTGTGATAAAGACTTCTCCTCGAACTTCTAATCTAGAAGGGATGTTATCGCCTCTTAGAACTAGTGGAATTGTTTTGATAGTTTTTACATTGGCTGTTATGTCTTCTCCTGTTGAACCATCTCCTCGCGTTGCCGCTTGTATAAAACGACCATTTTCATAAAGAAGACTGACAGCAAGTCCGTCAAGTTTGAGCTCACAACAATATTCAACCTGTTCAGCATCACTCAAATGAAGACGATCTTTAACTCGTTTGTTAAATGCAATAAAGCTAACATCATCAAATACATTATCAAGTGATAACATGGGCATTTCATGTTTGATGGATGCAAATTGTGCTAATGGGGAACCACCAACTCGTTGGGTTGGTGAGTCGGGCGTAATAAGATCTGGGTTTTGTTGTTCTAATGTTTGTAGTTGTTTTATTAATTTATCATATTCAGCATCGGGAATTTCTGGTGTGTCAAGGACATAATAACAGTATTCATGATGTCTGATTAGGTTGCGTAATGAGGTCAATTGCTTTGCTATGTCTTTATTCTGTTCAGATGAATTTATTGAATTTTCGGTTTTATTAGATAGCGACATGATTATATGCTCTTAAATTAAAACGTAGGTTGGGAAAATCATTACAAATGGATTAATTTAACTGTGAATTATTCCTAGCCAAATTAACTCATTTAAATGAATAGGTTATTTCGATATTAATTTATAGCCACCAACCTAAGTTGGTGGGATTCTGTAAAAGATTTGCTGAAAAGACTGCGGTTAAATTTCGTTACTGGCCTTTTTAATACGTTCTTTATAACTGTCTATTTTTTGCGGAGTTAACATGTGATGTTCATCATCTAATACTACACCGTTAACATCATCGGCTATACGTTGTGCTGTTTGCAACATTAATTTAAAGTTATGCTGATTGTTGCCTTCTGTAGGCGCAACCATAAATATAGACACGCCTGGTGTGGTAAACTCGTGCATTGTTTCAGGATCTAAATATCCAGGTGTAACCATGTTGGCTAAACTAAATAATATTGCTCCATTGCCCGCAGGATCTACATGACGGTGAAAAATTCGCATATCACCAAATTGGAAACCTGATTGCATAATGCTTGCAAGTAGCACATCGCCTTGTAGTAATTTCCCGTTAATGCCTGTGACATTTAACACAATAATTTCGGTTTTAGATTGTTCGTTGTCGATATTTATTTTTTTCGATTTGTCATTATGGTTAATTTCGTTATTAATATGTGATTGTTTTTCTTTTGTTGTTTGAATTAAATCAGGTTGTTGCTCTTTTTCAAAAAGATCAAGTTCAACATTGATAGCTGGTTCTTCTGTTGTTTCAGCAATAATTTCTTGTTCATCATCATTATCAGTAAATAAATCTTCTTGTTGAGGTATCTTTTCTTGCTCTTTTGTGATTTCATCACTTCCAATGGTTTCACTACTTTTTGCTGTTTTAGGTTTGAGTAAGATAACATCATCTTCTTCTATGTCATTCATTGGGTAGTTTTGATATTGTTGAGTGTTTTGTGCAAATTTTTCCTTTTTGTTTGAACTAAAAAGCGAAGAACGTTCTTTTTTATTGATCCAAAATCCATGGATAAGCAATGCAATAATGACCAAGGATGCAACAACAATTAGAACAATACGTAAATTATCCATAATAACCATCTCTGTATTAAATTAAATATAGACTCAAATTGTTCAATCATCTTTTGAAAAAAATGATTGCAGAGTACTGTAATGTAAATTTTTTACTCTTTATTAGCAATATGAATTAATATTCATTAAAGCAATCATATTTGATTTTTTTTTGTAGTATAACATTTTATTTAAGATACTTTATAGTACAAAAAATCAATTAGTCTATATTATTTTATTTCTAGTAATAATCATAATTAACAATATTATTTTTTAGTGCCACTATCAAACTAGCTATTTTTTAGAACTCTGTGCTATTAGCCTGTAAAGATACTTACAATCTATGCGTATTTTTTGTAAAATCGCCGATTACTTTTCAATAAGATCTATTATTTAAAAAATTAAAATAATTATTAAGTTCATTGAGGTCATTTTTATATGAGATTTAACAAGCTATTATTAGCCTTGCCTGTGGCATGTGCTAGCCTACTTTTATTAACAAGTTGTGATAATGGCAATTCAAAAAATGGTAATAATTTACCACAGGTAACTGTATTTAAAGTTGAGCCATTGAATTACACATTAAAGATTGGTTTACCAGGTAGGGTTGTTGCATCTCAAATTGCTGAAATTAGACCTCAAGTAGGTGGTATTGTTTTAAAACGAGAGTTTGATGAAAGTTCGAATGTTAAAGCTGGACAATCTCTTTATCAAATAGATCCAGCTATTTATCAAGCTAATTATGATAGTGCGGTAGCAAGTGTTGCTAGCGCTAAAGCCAATGCCAATATAGCTCAACTCACTCTTAAACGTTACGCCGGATTATTAAATACTAACTCCATTAGTCAGCAAGCTTATGATAAAGCAGCTGCAGATGCTAAACAAGCTGAAGCTGCGGTATTAGTTGCCCAAGCAGCTGAACATACAGCTAAAGTCAATTTAGATTATACAAAAGTATATTCGCCAATTGATGGATATATTGGTAAATCAAGTGTAACTGAAGGGGCATTAGTGGCGGCAGGCCAATCGACACCACTTGCATTAGTCCAACAACTGGATCCAATTTATGTCGATATGACAGAAGCGGCTACTCGTTATAATAAATATCTTCAGGACAAAAACGTAATTTATGAACCAGTGAAAGGTAATAATGTCGAATTATACTTTAATGATGGCTCTAAATACGCTTATCCTGGTAGTGTTAAATTCTCTGATATGACTGTAAATGAAACAACAGGCACGGTAACCTTGAGATCACAGTTTACAAACAGTGAAGGTAAAATTCTACCAGGTATGTTTGTTAAGCCTCAGCTGACATTAGGCTATATCAAAAATGCAGTGCTTGTTCCACAGCAAGGAATTACCAGCAATAAGTTAGGGCAATATACTGCAAAAATTTTGAAACCTGATAATACAGTAGAGTATCGACAAGATATTCAAGTATACACAGGAGTTGGTGGTTATTGGGTTGTAACAAAGGGAATTAGCATTGGTGAAGAGGTTATTATTACTGGATTACTTAATTTAACTTCTGTTGAAAAACCTCAAAAAGATGCTCCACCTATGAAAGTAGAAAAAGTCGGAGATCTTAATACACTTTCACAAGAACAATTAGACAGTATCATAAAAAACAGTGTGAAATAATACAGGAGTAGGTGAATTATGGCTAAGTTTTTTATTGATAGACCTGTTTTTGCATGGGTAATTGCTATCATGATGATGCTAGGAGGTGCTTTATGTATCAAGCTACTAGCTGTTGAGCAGTATCCTGACATTGCCCCTCCTGCTGTAACTGTTAGTGCTGTTTACCCAGGTGCCGATGCACAGACCATCGAAAATACTGTTACTCAGTTGATTGAACAGAATTTAACTGGATTGGATAATCTAATTTATATGAAATCAACCAGTAGTGCACAAGGTGTTGTTCAAACGACGTTAACCTTTGCTCCTGGAACTAATCCCGATTTTGCTCAAGTACAAGTGTTAAATAAAGTAGAGAGTATTAAATCAAGGCTACCAGAAAGTGTGCAAAAAAATGGTGTTTCTGTTGCAAAAAATAACACCAACTTTTTAAAGGTTGTGGGTTTTTATTCAACAAATCCTAAAAAAACACAAGCAGATATTGCTGATTTTGTTTATTCAACTGTGCAAGATCAGATTAGACGTGTACAGGGTGTAGGTGATACTCAATTGTTTGGTTCTGAATATGCAATGCGTATTTGGCTTGATCCAAATAAATTGACTTATTTTAATTTATCAATTGAAGAAATCATTGCGGCTATTCAAGCACAAAATGCGCAAGTAACAGCAGGGCAATTAGGTGCCTTACCATCAACAGATGGACAAGAACTCAATGCGACAATTACAGCTCAATCACGTTTAAAAACACCCGAACAATTCCAAAATATTTTAGTGCGTGTAAATACAGATGGTTCTAATCTTTTATTAAAAGATATAGCAACGGTTGAAATTGGTGCGTCTGATTATAACTTTATTTCTTATTATGATGGTAAAGCATCTGCAGGTCTTGGTATTTATTTGGCAACAGGAGCTAACCAATTAGAAACTTCTGATCAGGTAGATAAAAAATTAGCTGAATTATCAAAAATCTTTCCTGAAGATATTCACTATGCTTATCCGTATGACACAACACCATTTGTAAAATTATCAATTAATAACGTAGTACATACATTGATTGAAGCTATTATTTTAGTTGTTATTGTAATGTATGTCTTTTTACAAAATCTCCGTTCGACACTTATACCGACGATTACCGTACCTGTGGTATTGCTAGGAACTTTTGCTGTTTTGTATATCTGTGGGTTTACGATTAATACATTATCTATGTTTGCAATGGTGCTTGCCATAGGCTTGTTGGTAGATGATGCAATAGTTGTTATTGAGAACGTTGAACGTATTATGCATGATGAAGGTTTATCGCCTTATGATGCAACCGTTAAATCGATGGAACAAATTACTTCAGCGTTGGTTGGCATTGCAGTCGTGTTATCTGCAGTATTCGTTCCTATGGCATTTTATGGAGGTGCAGCGGGTGGAATTTACCGCCAATTTTCAATTACCATTGTAACAGCGATGGCATTATCAGTGTTGATGGCAATTGTATTAACTCCAGCGCTCTGTGTTCAAATTTTAAAAGCACCATCTAAAAGTAAATTAAAAAGAAACTCGTTAGGTGACAAGTTAGAATCTATACCACCATTTAGTTGGTGTTCTGTTGGCACAAAAAAATTCTTTAAATGGTTTAACGAGTTCTATGAAAAAAGTTTACGCCATTATGAAAAAGGTGTAATAAAAGTTGTTCGTTATCCATTAATAGCTTTTGTTTGTTATGCTTTAATTCTAGTTGGATTAATCTTTGGCTTTAATCGGTTACCTACTGGTTTTTTACCTAATGAAGATCAGGGTGTGCTTTTAGTTATGGTTGAGCTACCGCCAGGATCAACTTTAGAGCAAACTATGTCAGTTTTAAATAAAACGGCAAAATTTTATACTGAGCAAAAAGCTGATTCAGTTGAGGAAATATTTACTGTAGCTGGATTTAGTATGGTTGGTCGTGGGCAAAATATGGGGCTAGGCTTTGTTCGATTAAAAAATTGGGAACAACGTAAACGCGCAGATCAAAAAGTTAATGCTTTAGTCGCTAGCGGTTGGGGATTTGCTTCTACTATAACCGAGGGAAGGGTAATTGTTACCAACTTACCAGCTGTTCCAGCATTAGGTATGGCTAATGGTTTTTCTTATGTACTGAAAGATACGGCTAGTTATGGGCATGATGCTTTGGTAGGTGCATTTTTCCAAATGTTGGGTCAAGCTTCTCATCATCCAAAACTGCAGCAAGTTAGACCAGGAAGTATGCTAGATGTTCCTCAGTACAAAATTAATGTTGATTTTGAAGCAGCACAAGCACTAGGCGTTTCGGTAAATTCAGTAAATACTGTATTGTCCACAGCTTTAGGTTCTGCTTATATTGACGATTTTGTTTATAATAACCGAGTTAAAAAAGTATACCTACAATCAGATGCACCATATCGCATGTTGCCAGATGATTTTAGTTACTGGCATGTTAAAAATAAAAATGGTGAAATGGTTCCATATGATGCGTTTGCTACTACGACAAAAACTTATGGATCTCCTTCACTCGTTCGTTATGATGGTGTGGCTGCAATGGAGATAAGTGGTTCCGCTGCTCCAGGTCTGAGTTCTGGGCAAGCAATGGCTGTAATGGAAGAACTATCGAAAAATTTGCCTAAAGGATTTACTTTTGACTGGACTGATATTTCTTATCAAGAACGTCAAACAGGTTCACAAACAACAACTCTTTACATTATTTCGATTATTGTTGTATTTTTATCATTAGCAGCATTGTATGAAAGTTGGACGGTACCGATTTCGATTTTATTCGTTATTCCTCTTGGGATTTTAGGTACAGTATTTGCAACTATGTTTAGAGGGCTTGATAACGATATTTACTTTATTGTAGGACTATTAACGACAATGGGGCTATCTGCTAAAAATGCTATATTGATTGTAGAATTTGCCAAAGATGCCTTGGAAAAAGAGGGTAAATCATTGATTGATGCTACACTTGAAGCTTGTCGCCTGCGCCTACGCCCGATTTTAATGACTTCGTTTGCCTTTATTTTAGGGGTATTACCACTAGCATTAAATAGCGGTGCTGGTTCTGCTAGCCAAAATGCGGTAGGTACTGGTGTAATTGGTGGTATGTTGACAGCAACATTTTTAGCAATATTTTATGTTCCCTTGTTCTTTTTATTTGTAACAAAACTATTTACAAAACATAAAAATAAAGTAGTATTACCTATTAACCGTTCTTAAAAGTAATAACTAAATAGCTAGTTTTGGTACATATATGGCCTTGATGTATAGTTCTATAGGTCATATATAACTTAAGCGAGCTATTAAAATAACTAAAATAACGAAATGCGCCGTTTTTTGGCGCATTTTTTGTTTATATAGATGCGTATACGTAAATTGAATTTTGTTATATTTACTTGCGATGCTTTAGTAAATGCTGATTGGTATGGGCGTGGGTAATTGCTATAGCTAAAGCATCAGCGGCATCAGCTTGAGGGCTAGCTGGTAACTTTAATAATAATTTGACCATATGTTGCACTTGCTTTTTATCGGCTGCGCCTGTTCCTACTACACTCTGCTTAACTAAACGAGCTGCGTATTCAAAAACAGGTAAATTATTATTTACAGCAGCAACAATTGCAGCTCCCCTTGCTTGACCTAACTTTAATGCGGAATCGGCATTATGAGCCATAAAAACTTGTTCAATAGCAAACATATCGGGTCGGAATTGTAAAATAATTTCACTAACACCAGCGTATACTCGTTTTAAACGAGTAGGTAAATCATCAACAGCTGTACGAATACATCCACTACCAAGGTAGGTAAGTTGTCGTCCCGTTTGATGGATTACACCGTAACCCGTCAAACGAGATCCAGGATCGATGCCAAGAATAATGGCCATTAGAGCGTTGCAGCAACCTCGTCAGAAACTTCACCATTATGATAAACTTCTTGAACATCATCACAATCTTCAAGCATATCAATTAAACGTAATAATTTTGGTGCAGATTCAATATCAAGATCTACTTTTGTTGCTGGTATCATTGATACTTCAGCGGCTTCGGCAACTAGCCCAGCAGCATCAAGCGCATCTTTTACTTCACCAAATGATTCTGGTGTAGTAAATACGTCAATTGCTCCGTCATCATAAGTCACAACGTCGTCTGCCCCTGCTTCAAGCGCTGCATCCATAACTTGGTCTTCATCAGTACCAGTTGGGTATGAAATAACGCCTTTTTTAGTGAACAAATATGAAACTGAACCATCAGTACCCAAGTTACCACCTGTTTTAGTAAATGCATGGCGTACTTCGGACACAGTTCGATTACGATTATCACTCAGACATTCAACCATTACAGCTGTACCAGCAGGACCATAACCTTCATAGATGATCGTTTCCATGTTGCTATCATCTTCCCCACCAACACCCCGTGCAACAGCTCGGTTCATGGTATCACGGGTCATATTATTAGATAATGCTTTATCCATTGCCGCTCGTAATCGAGGATTTGACGCTGGATCGCCACCACCTAATTTTGCCGCAGTTACTAACTCACGAATAATTTTGGTAAAGATTTTACCCCGTTTAGCGTCTTGTGCAGCTTTGCGGTGTTTCGTATTGGCCCATTTACTATGACCTGCCATAAAATTCTCCAGATAATAATTTAAAAATCACTATATTCTAGCAAACATTTACTCAAAATTCATTACCAATATACTGATAAGTTTTTTAGGTTCTATAAAATTATTCTTTATCAATCAGGAATGATTTAATTTTTATTTATATATGGGAATTGTATATTAATTAAACAAGCTATCATGGTTGCCCTACATAATATAAATTTTCAAAAACGGTATTTTTAGCTGAATCATTTCATATTGATCTAGATCTAGATCACAAGTTTTATTTTTATATATTGCAACCAAGATTTATCCAGTAGAAGATAACTGTCGAAACGTTTCGATATTAGTTTTTATTCAACTATCCAAGGATTATATTATGTATAAAGGTCAATTGTTTAATTCTGAAATTATTCAAGTCTTATCCAAAATGGGGCATACAGATCAAATTGCGATAGGTGATGTAGGTTTACCAATTGCTAGCGATATTCAACGTATCGATTTAGCGGTGACTTACGGTATACCATCATTTATTCAAGTTTTTCAAGCAGTATCGCAAGAAATGCAGATTGAAAAAGTGATATTAGCTGAAGAGATTATTAAAAAAAATTGTGAAATGCATAAGATAATACTAGAACAAATTAGGAACCTTGAAAAAACTCAAAATAAAAGTATTGAAATTATTTATGTCAGTCATGAAAAATTAAAACTTCAAACTCATTACTGTAAAGCTGTTATTCGAACCGGTGAATGTTCTCCATTTTCTAACATAATTTTACAGTCTGGTGTTATTTTTTAAACCTCTGTTATAAAGATAAATAATGAGTGATTTATGTACGATAATCTTTTACAGCTTATAAATATTCACAAATCTTTTCCTGGTGTAAAAGCTCTTTCAGGAGTTAATTTAACTGTACGTGCCGGCCAAGTAATGGCTTTAATTGGTGAAAATGGTGCAGGTAAATCAACTTTAATGAAAGTTTTAACAGGAATTTATCAAAAAGATGAAGGTGAAATTATTTATTTAGGAAATGAAGTTAACTTTTATGGACCTAAATCTTCACAAGAAGCAGGGATAGGTATTGTCCATCAAGAATTAAATTTAATTCCACAACTTAGTATTGCCGAAAATATATTTTTAGGGCGTGAATTCACCAATAAATTTGGTTGTATAGATTGGAAAAAAACGTATGCACAAGCTGATAAATTACTCGCCGAACTTCACCTAGATTATGATAGTCGTCGTTTAATTAGTGACTTATCTATTGGTGAGCAGCAAATGGTTGAAATAGCTAAAGTTCTTAGCTTTAATTCCAAAGTAATTATTATGGATGAACCTACCGATGCGCTTACGGATACTGAAACAGTTTCTCTTTTTAAAGTAATAAATAAACTTAAAAAACAAAAGTGTGGTGTGGTTTATATATCACATCGATTAAAAGAGATTTTTGAAATTTGTGACGAAGTGACAGTGTTGCGTGACGGGCAATTTGTTGATGAAAAAAAATTGATCAATTAAATGAAGATACTTTAATTGAAATGATGGTTGGTCGGAAGCTTCAAGAACAATATCCAAGAATTAATGTACCGAGAGGTAACATTGCATTAGAAGTTAAAAATCTAAATGGAGTGGGGGTAAATGATATTAGTTTTAGTCTTCATGAAGGCGAAATACTTGGTATTTCTGGTTTAATGGGGTCTGGAAGAACTGAATTAATGAAAATGATTTATGGTGCTAACCCTGCAAAGTTAGGTGAAATTATTCTAAATGATAAATCAATTAAAATCGGTTCACCTCGTGAAGGTTTAACAAATGGTATTGTTTATATTTCTGAAGATCGTAAAAAAGATGGATTAATTTTAGGTATGTCAGTGAAAGAGAATATGTCACTTAATGCCCTAAATTATTTTATTAGCAAATTTAATAAACTGCGGTTAACTGAAGAACAAGATGTAGTTAATGACTTTATAGAATTATTTAATATTAAAACACCATCAATCAATCAAACAATCGGTTTCTTATCTGGTGGTAATCAACAAAAAGTTGCTATTGCCAAAGGTTTAATGACTCGTCCAAATATATTAATTTTAGATGAACCGACTCGAGGGGTAGACGTCGGGGCTAAAAAGGAGATTTATCAACTCGTTAATCAATTTAAACAACAAGGTTTGAGTGTCATTTTAGTTTCATCAGATATGCCAGAAATACTTGGTATGAGTGATCGTATTTTAGTTATCCATGAAGGAAGAGTAACAGGGCACTTTTTAAGTTGTGAGGCAACACAAGAAAAACTTATGGCAGCAGCCGTTGGAAAAATACAGGAGAACACTGATGTTGCAAAATAAAACATTTAAGAACATATTAATTGAACAAAAGTCCTTGATTACTTTACTGGTTTTAATTGCTATTGTTTCTTGTTTAAATGATAACTTTTTTACGTTAAATAATTTTTTCAATATATTACAGCAAACTTCAATTAATGCGGTTATTGCTGTTGGAATGACTCTAGTTATTTTAACTTCTGGAATTGATTTAAGTGTGGGATCAATATTTGCTTTAACTGGTGCAATTGCTGCTTCTATAATTGGGGTAGATATTTCACCTTTTATTGCTATTTTTGTTTCTCTAGCTTTAGGTTGGTTATTGGGCGCCTTTTCAGGGATTATTATAGCCAAAGGAAAACTTCAAGCTTTTATTGCTACCTTAGTTATGATGCTTATCCTACGAGGAATAACACAGGTCTATACTAAAGGTAGTCCTATTTCTACTGGTAGTAATGATAATTCTGAATTATTTGAATGGGTTGCATTTGGTCGAGTGTTAGGAATTCCTGTGCCAATATTAATCATGATTATTGTTTTTATTTTTGCATGGTACTTATTAAAATATACTCGCTTGGGTCGTTATATCTATGCACTTGGTGGGAATGAAGCGGCAACTCGTCTTTCAGGTATTAATGTTGATAAGGTAAAAATTATAGTTTATGCCATTAGTGGCTTGCTTTGTGCTCTTGCAAGTACTATTGAAGTAGCACGGTTATCTTCAGCTCAACCAACAGCCGGTACAGGTTATGAAATGGATGCAATAGCTGCTGTTGTACTTGGTGGCACTAGTATGTCGGGAGGGAGAGGAAAGATTATCGGAACACTAGTAGGTGCTTTAATCTTAGGCTTTTTAAATAATGGATTAAATATGTTGGGAGTGGATGCCTATTACCAAATGATAGTAAAAGGCGTTGTTATCTTATTAGCAGTTTTAGTCGATAAAAAAACTAATAAATAGTTGCTTTAAACACGATGTTTTACCTTAGGAGAAAGTTATGAAATTCGGAAAAATTTTTACAGCCATTGTTGCAATTACATTAAATTTTTCTTTGGCCTTTCAAGCTTCAGCGAAAGAAAATATAGCTTTAGTTGTTTCAACCCTTAATAATCCTTTTTTCGTTAATTTAAAAGAAGGTGCAGTAAATAAAGCTAAGGAGCTTGATTATGAATTAGTGATATTAGACTCACAAAATAATCCCGCAAAAGAACTCGCAAATGTTGAAGATACAATTGTTAAAGGGACTAAAGTAATTCTTATCAATCCTACTGATTCTGAGGCTGTTGGTAATGCAGTACTTGCTGCAAATAAAGCTGGCATTCCTGTTATAACACTTGATCGTGCATCTGTTAAAGGAGATGTTATTAGCCATATCGCCTCGGATAATGTTTCCGGTGGTAGAATGGCCGGTGATTTTATTTTTCAAAAATTAGGCGCTAGTGCAAAGGTGATTCAATTACAAAGTATTGTTGGTACTTCAGCTTCTCGCGAACGTGGTGAAGGTTTTACCAATTCAATGAAAGATAACCAATTTACTATTTTAACTGCACAACCAGCTGATTTTGATAGAGCTAAAGGTATGAATGTTATGCAAAATTTATTGACTGCTTATCCTTTAGTGCAAGCAGTATTTGCAGAAAATGATGAAATGGCATTAGGAGCTATGCGTGCAATTCAAACAGCCGGAAGAAATGATATTTTAGTGGTTGGCTTTGATGGTACTGGTGATGGCATTAAATCTGTTGAACGTGGTAAGATGGCTGCAACTGTAGCTCAACAACCAGAAAAAATAGGATCAATAGGTATTGAAATTGCAGATAAAGTTATAAAAGGTGAAAAAGTTGATGCAAAAATTCCTGTGGAATTAAAACTTATTACTAAATAAACTTTTTTAGGACGCATTCTAGCGTCCTATTACTATGTGAATATGGAGTAGTTATATGAATTCAAGTAAATTGATCGTGATAGGTAGCGTAAATATTGATCATATCTTAAATGTAAATGAATTTCCTAAACCAGGAGAAACATTAAAAGGTTCAAACTATAAAATTTCATATGGAGGTAAAGGAGCTAATCAAGCTGTTGCCGCTGGACGTTTAGGTGCTAACGTTCAGTTTATTGCAGCGGTGGGGGATGATGATTTTGGTAAAAAATTTAAGCAACAATTAGAAAATGATCATATAGATACTCATTCTGTTGCTGTAATTGAAAGTAAAAATACAGGTGTTGCATTGATTTTAGTAAATAAACAAGGAGAAAATCAAATTGCTATCCATTCAGGAGCAAACTCAGCAGTCACACCTGAATATTTGGTGCAATTTGAAGATGATATAATAAAAGCGAATGCAATTTTAATGCAACTAGAAATACCATTACAGACTGTAGAGCATGTTGCAAAATTAGCTAAACAAAATGATACCCAAGTAATTTTAAATCCAGCACCTGCACAAAAATTATCAGATGATTTACTTAAACACATTGATATTATTACACCAAACGAGACAGAAGCAGAGTATCTAACAGGGATAAAAATTGCCACAGAACAAGATGCACAAAAAGCATCATTATTTTTACATAATAAAGGTATTAAAACCGTTATTATTACCCTTGGTAGTAAAGGGGCTTGGGTTAGTCATTGTGGTGATGGTGAAATTGTTTCTGGATTTCATGTTAAAGCAGTTGATACTATTGGAGCTGGTGATACATTTAATGGAATGTTAGTAACAGTTCTGTTAGAAGGGAAATCACTCAATCAAGCTGTTAGGTCTGCTCATGCCGCTGCGGCACTATCGGTGACTAGAGCGGGAGCACAGACATCAGTGCCAACACGCAATGAAGTCGAAGATTTTATTAATTTACAAGATTTATAGAAGAGCAATAAAAAATTGGTTACAATAAAAGATGTCGCAAAATCTGCGAATGTATCAATTTCAACTGTTTCCCATGTCATCAATAAAGATCGTTATGTTAGTCCTGCTATATGTGAAAAAGTTGAGCTCGTTATCAAACAGTTAAATTATGCTCCTTCAGCTATTGCTCGCAGTTTGAAAAGCAATAAAACTTATACCATTGGGATGTTGGTTACAGCAAGCAATAATCCTTTTTTCTCAGAAGTTGTGCAAGGTGTTGAGCGTAGTTGTTATGAACTTGGTTATAATTTGATTTTATGTAGTACCGAAGGTGATCATCAGCGCATGCTTGATAATATTGAACATTTACTGCAAAAGCGTGTTGATGGTTTGTTGGTTATGTGCACTGAAACTTATTCTATTCCAAAACAGATATTTGCTCGATATCCTAAGCTTCCTATAGTAATGATGGATTGGGCACCATTTGATGGTATGTGTGATATTATTAAAGATAATTCGTTTTATGGCGCAATGATTGCTACACAATATTTGACTGAGAAAAACTACAAACAAATAGCTTGCATCACAGGTCCTTTAAATAATACCCAAGCGCAAACTCGCCTGCAAGGATACCGCAAGGCTATGCAAAATGCTAGTTTAGAAATTTTAAAGGAATATGAAGTCCAAGGTGATTTTCAATTTGCTTCAGGTATTATTGCTATGCAAAATTTATTAAAACTATCTATTCCTCCACAGGCTGTATTTTGTTCTAATGATGCTATGGCTATTGGTGCTTATCAAGCCCTTTATAAAAATGGTCTTGAAGCAGGAAAAGATATTGCAATTATTGGTTATGATGATATTGAAATTGCACAATATATGACACCACCTTTAACTACTATCCATCAACCAAAAGAAGAACTAGGACAATTGGCTGTTGAGACATTATTAAATCGATTCCATAATCCTACTGATTCACTTCATACATTAACTTTAACACCAACTTTAATTAAACGTATGTCTGCTTAGTAAGTATTATAAAAGTAGAGCATTGAATAATTTTTGTAATTGAGATCTAAAATAGAAAAAAAGCACCTTATATCAAGGTGCCTTTTTATATTATAAAATATTAAGTAATAAACGATTAGCTCATTCCATATTGTTTTAATTTTTTGCGAAGTGTACCGCGGTTGATACCAAGCATATTTGCTGCTCGAGTTTGATTGCCACGTGTATATTGCATAACCATATCAAGGAATGGATGTTCAACTTCAGCTAACACTAATTCATAAAGATCTGTCGGATCTTCACCATTTAATTGTGATAAATAGTTTTTTAAAGCTTGCTTCACTGAATCACGCAATGGCTTTTGTGTTATTTGGTCTTGAGAATTTACAGTTGTAAATTTAAGTGCTGCAGCTGTAACGCGTTGTTCTGACATAGTATTCTTAACTCTTTGGGTTGTTTCTAATTTTACTAAAAAATGCTTTTAGAGTGTTTACTTGCTCACTTGTATTGCTAAGTACACTAAATAAGCGCCTGAATTGATCGCTGTCAGCATAATTCTTGGTGTACCAATTTACATGCTTTCTGGCAATCCTTAATCCTTTGTATTCTCCATAAAATTGATAAAGATCATCAAGATGTGATAGCACAACTTGTTCTATTTCATCAATACTTTTATTTTTCTGTAACTGTCCATGTGTTAAATAGAATGCAATTTCTTCAAATATCCAAGGTCGCCCCTGTGCCGCTCGCCCGATCATTATAGCATCAGCCTGCGTATATTGAAAAACATCTTTTGCTTGTTCAGGTGTAGAAATATCTCCATTGGCAATTACAGGTATTGAAACGTTTTCTTTAACTGCTCTAATAGAGTCATATTCAGCGACACCGTTGAATAAGCAAGCACGTGTTCGTCCATGAATAGTAATTGCCTTTATGCCGCAATCCTGTGCAATTTGTGCGATTTCTATGCAATTTCTATTTTCTTTATTCCATCCAGTCCGCGTTTTTAATGTTACCGGAACATCAACTGCACCGACAACTTTCTGCAAAATTTTTTTAATAAGTTCCGGATACTGCATTAAGGCAGATCCAGCCAATTTTTTATTGACCTTTTTAGCTGGGCATCCCATATTAATATCAATCAACTGAGCACCGTGTTTGACATTAAATTCCGCAGCTTTTGCCATTTCGTCGGGATCAGAACCAACAATTTGTACGGCACGAATACCAACATCATCATTTGCTATCATTCGCAAAGTTGATTTATCGGTATGCCAAACATCAGAATTTGCTAAAAACATTTCTGAAACAGTCATACCAGCACCAAATCGATGACATAGATTACGAAATGGCTTATCACTTATTCCTGCCATTGGTGCTGCAATTAAATTATTCTTTAATTTTAGTTCACCAATGCTAAGTAAATTAAGGTCGGCTATATTACGCATTTTTTTTCAAACTTAAAAGGGGGTAGCGTTAATTTTTTTATTTTTTTTACCAGTGATACGACACCACTCATCAAGTTCAACCATTGGATCTAATTTAAAATTGGGTTGGTAAGCCATGCAAACACTTGATGATTGGGTAGTTAAAATACCAGATAAACCAAGCTTACCTTCAGGTTTTACTAATTTACTTATATGTGGTTCAAGCTCTTTTAATGGTCCAGCTAAAATATTGGCAACAACTATATCTGCTTGCAAATTGTCTGGGATCTCTTTTGATAAATAAAGATCTAGCCTTTCACTGACATCATTACGCTGTGCATTGTCACGGCTAGCTTGAATGGCTTGAGGATCGATATCAATACCGATTACTTGTTTTGCACCTAATTTTAGTGCAGCAATTGCCAAAATACCAGATCCACAACCATAATCGATAACTAATTTATCTTTAAGGTCTAAACTATCAAGCCAAGTTAAGCATAATGCCGTGGTTGGGTGAGTACCTGTACCGAATGCTAATCCAGGATCTAACATGACATTAACTGCATTAGCATCGGGCACTTCGTGCCAACTAGGACAAATCCAAAGTCGCTCACCAAATTTCATAGGATGAAAGTTGTCCATCCATTCACGTTCCCAGTCTTTATCTTCTAATTGTTCAATCTTATAAGAATATTGTTCAAGATTTAGCATTGCTTTTAATTCATCGATATCTGTTTGAGCATCATAAAGCCCAATCACATCGGTATTACCCCAAAGTTTAGTTTCGCCAGGTAATGGTTCAAAAACAGGTGTGTCAAAGGTATCTTGAAAAGTGACTGATACAGCACCAGACTCCTCTAATTGTTCGCTAATTTGTTCAGCAAGATCGTTGGTTGTATTAATTTTGAGTTGAATCCAAGGCATAATTTTTTCCTGTGTTACCAAACATATTGGCAATAATAAATGCTACCAATCCAATAATTAAGGATGGGATAATCGGGTTAAAAGCATAAAGCTTTATATTGTAAACAGATAAAAGAGTATAGCTTATCGCACCGGCAAACATAGAACATAAAGCACCGGTTGAATTTGCTTTTTTCCAATAAAGCCCAAGTACCAATGGCCATAAAAATACGGCTTCAAGCCCACCAAATGCAAGTAAATTTAACCAAATAATCATATCTGGTGGATTCCAAGCCGCTAGGATGAGTAATCCACCAAAACTAAAAGTTATGATAACAGATGTGCGAGTTAATGTTTTATCACTATAGTTTTTTGCATGATTCATACTTAAAAATAGATCTTTAATAATAACTGATGAAATTTGTAGCAATTGGGCGTTAATTGTTGACATAATTGCAGCAAGTGGAGCGGCCAAAAAGATACCGGCCACTAATGGTGGCATAATGTTAATTATTAAAGTTGGAACAATTTGATCCGGAACAGTTAAATCACTAATAATAGCTCGACCAAGAGCGCCAGATAAATGCATGGTTAACATAATGATTGTGACAACAATAGTACCAATTATAATGCCTTTGTGTACAGCTTTGCTGTCTTTGTATGCCATACAGCGAACCGCTGTATGAGGTAAACCAACCACAGCAAAACAGACTAAAACCCAAAATGATGCCATAAACGGAAAGTCCATAAAATTGTTAGGACCTTGTGGTGTTAGTAGCGCAGGATCGATTTCACTCAAACGGTGAATAATAGCTGTTATACCACCACCAGCATAAATAATTGCTGTTAATAGCAAGATAGCGCCAATTATCATTACTAAACCTTGAAAAGCATCATTAAGTATACTTGCTCTAAATCCTCCAAAAGCAGTATATATAACGGTACCAACACCAAAAATTAATAATCCGATATCGTAAGAAATGCCAACTGATGATTCCAATAATCGTGCACCACCAACAAACTGTACCGTCATAGCACCAATAAAAGCCACAACTAATGAAATGCTTGCAAACCAAACTATGACTTTACTTTTATAGTGAGCATAAAGCATATCACTTAAAGTTATAGCATTATATTTACGAGCCAAAATGGCAAATTTTTTGCCTAGAATACCAAGTGAGAGTAATACAGTTGGGACTTGGATCATCGATAATAGCACCCAACCAAGGCCAAATTTATAAGCAGCACCGGGACCACCAATAAATGAGCTAGCACTAATATAAGTTGCGGCTAGTGTCATGGCGAGTAAAAATCCTCCCATGGTTCTATTGCCGATAAAATAATCAGTGAATTGATTTACTTTTTTACGTTTTACATAAGCATAAATTGATAATGCAAACACAAAAATAAGATAGATGACAAGCGGTATAATAATATCTAAATGCATGTTAAATCACTTAGTTTGTTCTAATGAGAAATTTTTAAATTGAAATTTTACAACTACCCAACAAAGCAATATAAAACCGATAGGCACCATAATGCAAGATAGTTCAAACCACAATGGAAGACCTAAAAATCCTATTTTGTCGTTAATACAGTATGCACAAACGATCCATCCAAGAAGATAAATAAAAGTTAGCAATAAAGAAAGTTTAGCCTCTTTATTTGCTTGTTTATATCGAGCATCCATATTGATTTATTCAGAATTGAGGGTGATTTAGATTAAAAGAAAGCATTGAACTTAGCAAGTTTATTGCAATTTATGCAATATTATATTTTAAATATATCAATTTTAGCAATATTAAAAGTATTATATAGTGTTTTATTGTTGATTGTGAATACTTAAACTCTTGGAGAGAAAAATGTCAAACTATTTTAATACATTGAATTTGCGTGAAAAATTAGAACAATTAGGTCAATGTCGTTTTATGGCTCGTGATGAATTTGCATCAGAAGCTAATTTTTTAAAAGGTAAAAAAATTGTAATTGTTGGTTGTGGAGCGCAAGGCCTTAACCAAGGTCTGAATATGCGAGATTCAGGTTTAGATATATCTTATGCACTACGTAAAGAAGCTATTGCTGAAAAACGAGCATCATGGAAGAAAGCAACTGAAAATGGTTTTAAAGTAGGAAGCTATGAAGAATTAATTCCAACAGCAGATCTTGTTATCAATTTGACTCCTGACAAACAACATTCTGCCGTTGTTCAAGCTATTCAACCGTTGATGAAAAAAGGTTCTGCGCTTGGCTATTCTCACGGATTTAATATTGTTGAAGTAGGAGAAAAGATTCGCTCTGATATTACAGTAGTGATGGTAGCCCCTAAATGCCCTGGTACTGAAGTTCGTGAAGAATATAAACGAGGTTTTGGTGTGCCAACATTAATTGCAGTTCATCCAGAAAACGATCCAAAAGGTGAAGGGCTAGCAATTGCTAAAGCATGGGCTGCGGCAACAGGCGGACATCGTGCAGGTGTTTTACAGTCGTCATTTGTTGCCGAAGTTAAGTCAGATTTAATGGGTGAACAAACAATCCTTTGTGGTATGTTACAAACAGGATCATTACTTTGTTTTGATAAGCTAGTGGCAGATGGTGTTGATCCTGCTTATGCATGTAAATTACTCCAATTTGGTTGGGAAACGATCACTGAGGCGCTAAAACAAGGTGGAATTACTTTAATGATGGATCGTTTATCAAATCCAGCTAAATTGAGAGCAAATGCTTTAGCGAAAGAATTAAAAGTGATCATGACGGATCTTTATCGTAAACATATGGACGACATTATATCAGGCGAGTTTTCGTCAACTATGATGAAAGACTGGGCAAATGATGATGCGAACCTTCTTAAATGGCGTAAAGAAACAGGTGAAACCGCCTTTGAAAAAGTTGCTGACTATCAGGGTAAAATTGATGAACAAGCTTACTTTGATCAAGGCGTTGTTATGGTTGCAATGGTTAAAGCCGGTGTTGAACTTGCCTTCGAAACTATGCTTGAATCCGGTATTTTAGCTGAATCAGCTTATTATGAATCATTACATGAGTTACCACTTATTGCTAATACTATTGCGCGTAAACGTTTGTATGAAATGAATGTTGTTATTTCTGACACAGCTGAGTATGGCAACTATCTATTTGCTAATGCCGCTGTACCACTATTAAAAGAAAAATTCATGCCAATGTTACAAGCTGGCGATCTAGGTAAAGCGATCCCTGAAGGTAGTGTTGATAATGCACAATTACGCGATGTGAATGAAGAAATCCGTAATCATCCAATTGAAACAATCGGTCGTAAATTACGTAGTTATATGACTGATATGAAACGCATCAATGTTGCAAGCTAAATAGCTATTTATAATTATAAAAAAGGTGCTGAAAAGTACCTTTTTTTGTATCTAAAAATTGAATTTATTGTAAAAAACTTTCAGGTAAGTATATGTTTCAGTATAAAACAATTAGATCTAAAAGGATCTATCTGGATCAAATTTAGATCCAATTTATATTTTTTTGATCATTTCAATTTATAATTAAATTTTTTAAAAATTATATAATTAAATTATTTTTATTTTAACTTTTTATTTATTTTTTATGTAATTTATGTTATCTTTTTGACCAATTTTAAATCAAATGATAAGGGTAACATACTAATGAAAATGACTTTTCGACCAACTGATTGTTGGCGATGGTATTTTGATAGCGAATACGATAGTTTAATGCTTGAAGTTTCATCTGAAATGTTATTTCGTTCTTGTTATCCAAGTAAAATGTTAGTTCCTGATGTTTTTGGTGAGTTTCCATTTTCTGTTAGTGACGCAACGTCTTATTATCAATTTTATAATAGTTGTCAGTTACTTAATTTAACAGATTCACAAAAAGTTGAACTATCTATTAACGCTATTGTGGCTGCTAATTTTTTAAAACCACAAATGCCTAAGAGTTGGTATTTTTCTCAACAGCCAAAACTTTATATACCTAAAGTAGCCGATATTGTTGAAGTAAATTTACAAGAAGATGGGCAAAAGGTTTGTTTGATGGTCGTTGAAGCGGGTGGGAATGCCTCTCTTTGTATTATTGCACAGGCTTCGTTTATTGCAATGAGCAAAACATTTGTGTTTTCTGAAGCAATAAAAGTAATGAATGACAGATTAATACCTATAGAGAAACAATCAACTGAACAAGCGCCGACATTAGATTATTTTGGATTTAAGGCTATTTCTTAAGTAACTTAATTGTAATATCTCCTTTAGGAATACAGCTACAAGCTAAAATTTTATTATGGCATCTAATTGCAGATTGTGTTAATCCATTTACTTCACCTTGTTTTAATTCAATTAGACAACGCCCACAAATACCTGCACGGCAAGAATAAGGTAATGCTATTTTATGTTGTTCTAACTGCTCTAAAATAGTTTGCTTATTATTACCTTTAATTATTTGATTTTCAAAATTTATTGTACAAACTTTTGCTTCAGTTTTTATTTCTGTTGGAAAGGTTTTAATATAGTTTTTAGCTGGTTGCCGTTCCAATACTTCAATTTTATCGTGAACTGAAATTGTTCCATGATTTCGGGCTATCATATTCATACCAAAATCAATTTCCCCTTGCTTATCGGCTCTAAAGTAACGTAAGGTTTTAATTGGTTCATTATCAGCTAAGAATGTTGCAGATTTTATGTTCATTGTCGTTATAACACAGCGACTACAGGGTTTAACAATATCAAAAATCACATTGCCAATTTTTATTGTTTTCCAACCGTCTTCCGCAAAAGGTAGTGCTCCTTGAATAACAATATTTCCACGGAATTGTCTAATATCGAGTTTTTCAGGGCATTGCTGTTGTAAATAATCAAATGAAGCTTTATTTAATAACAAATAAGGGTAACCATCAGCAAAACTAACAGGAATTTCAGGATAGCGTTTGGTTCGACGAGTTAATTGTTGACCAACCCATCTTAATTGTACATCTTTATGCAAAATTTGACTGAAAAATTGATTGACTCTTATAGGTGCTATTAGTGAGGTAAAATGATTACCCCAAATTTCAGTAGGCTCATAACTCAACGAAAACTCATCAAGATTAAATTTTATCATTTCAGTTGGAGATAGTGAAATATGTACTTCGTTTTTTACTATGGATGTTTTGAATTTCAGAAGCTCAGGGTGTTGTCTTGCCGTAATAAAGGTGCCATCGGGTTCACTAAGCATCAATATTCGGTCATGCTCAAAGCCTCCATCGACAGTATTAGCCTTTGTTAATTGTATCCCTTGCATCGATTTGATTGGGTAGATGTATAGTTGATTGACGAAAATCATAATATCTTAAATAGATTATAAATGTTCTGATAATTATATACTTAATTACCCATATCTTATAGTTTTTAGATTTAACAAATGGAATGAATAAGTTAAGGCATATTAGCATAACTCGGTATAGCTTATTTCAGTAATGTAATACAATACTTTGCCATTAGGGGTGATAACGGCTATTTCATCATCAACTTTATGACCTATTAATGCTTTTGCTACAGGGCTATTAATCGATATCCAATTTTTTTTAGGATCAAATTCATCGCTACCAACAATACGGTAAATATGTAAATTACCAGATTCATCTTCCAATTTTACCCATGCGCCAAAAAATACTGTACCTTTTTGTTTTGGATGTGGTTCAACAATTGTTAATGTTTCTAGTCGCTTGGTAAGAAAACGTATACGCCGATCAATTTCGCGTAATCTTCTTTTTCCATAAATATATTCTGCATTCTCACTACGATCGCCGAGCGCTGCTGCATCTGATACAGCTTGTGTAACGCGAGGCCTTTCTTCTTTCCATAAATATTTCAATTCATGATTAAGATTTAAATAGCCTTCTCTTGTTATATAGTTTTTCTTTTGCATATTTTCAGTGCCTATAATTATTTTTATTTCTCGAGTAAAAGTTCGATATCCCTTTGTTAAAATTTATTGTCTCGAATAAAAATAAGACAAGTCTTTAATAAAATTTATTCAATTATTTAATATTTATCAAATTAAAATTAAATAATCTTTAAAAATCAATAATGAAATGTTATGATAATTTTATTGTTTGTATTTCTTTTTTTCTGCTTTTTTGTCGGGATATCTATTGCTTAGTAATTAAGTAAGTATATCGTATAAATAAGTTAAATTTTGTAACTACACAACAATAAAATAAATAAGTTGTTATTGTTTATATCACCATTAGGAATGAATATGACTACACGGAAACAGTTAATTTTTAGCTTATTTTGTCTTATTAGTTTTTTTTCAACTAAATCTATAGCATTATCGGCCGTTACAGCAAATACTATTAAGGGAAATAGTCCTCGTTTTATTAGTTCAATAGAAAATAATATTCAATCCAATAAAGCATTTAATTATTTTGGTGTTGTCTATAATGGAAATACCTATTTTTACACAGGTGATTTGAACACAGCATTAGGCTTAGACATTTCAACTAGAACTCCTGAAAGTTTAGGCTTATCAGCCGCAATTAAGCAACCAGAAAACTTTGAGGTTATAGATGGTGATGGAGATATTAAATTATTAGAAGACACGGATACCCCAATTTCTCTAGAATGGTATTATGAAGATGCAAGTAATAAAGAAGTTAAATTAACAGTTGATCAAACAAAAACTGCATTTGAAACATTAGTAAAAAGTGGTATTTATCCTTATATTAAAGTTAGTGGTGGGGTTGCTTTAACTACGAAATACGGAGATCCAAATTTTCAGGCTTACCCAGATGATAAAATTGCTATAACTAAAATACCTTATCGAAATTTTAATATCAAAGTGGGTGGTGAAGCCGTCAAATATGCTAGCCCGCATATGCTTTATAGTGCTCCATCTTATTCTTGGGGGGGATAGATCTATTTTTGATTGGGTAGATTGGAATGGCTTTGTACCACAAGATGATTATTTAAATAACTTCCCCTCAGTTGGTGCAAATGGCCTCTTTTTCTATTTAATTACTGAGAATATTGACAATTCATTAGATACAACAAAATGGATTGTAAGAACATCGGATCCTAATAAAGGATCTCCTGGCGCAATTACAGCGATAGTTACAAAATCTGAAGCTTCAAGAGCCGTGATTGTAGGTGGTTTTAAGGCTTATGATGCGAAAAATATGGTACTGGTTACATTAAAAGGTCCTGATTCATCATCTAAAGGTGCTAATCAGGCTACAGCACCCAAAGCGAATTTACCAGTTGATATTGAAATAATAGGTGAAACCAAACAAGGAATAACACTTAGTTACAGTTTCCGAATAACTAGATGGTTTATCAATAGAGGAGAATATACTGATTCTCATCAAGAACAAAACGATTGGTGCAATAATTTAGGTGATTATAAATTAGCATCTCTTAGAGAGCTGAGTAATGCAAACTTTCTGCTTCATCAAGGTAAATATGGTAATAATCCTGATAACTACTATAAAAGAGCTGTACATGGGGGATTAATTACTGAATGGGGGGGATTAGCGTATTATCAAGGTGATAATTTTTATAATCCAACCTATGGTTGGACTAGTGATATTTCTAATTCTACGGGTTCTCCTATTTATATCAATATGAATGATGCTGCACTAAATGGCGATAGAGATGATCAGCATCCGTATTACGCATTATGTAGCTCTAAATAACGAAGCTAAATTTATGGTATGCTTTATTTAAAGTGAGCCAAATCAAAAAATATAACTACAATAAAATAGTGATATTTTTTTAGGTAGAAGTTCAAGGGATCTGAATTGCAACAGAAACAAAGATAGGTATATAATCACCACTTTGTTTAAAATTGTTAAAAACACCATGATGAATAAACAAATTAGCCATATTATAGCTGGTGAGCTGACCGTAAAATCAGAACAAGTTCTAGCGGCGATTCAATTATTAGATGAGGGCAGTACCGTTCCTTTTATTGCTCGTTATCGAAAAGAGGTGACAGGTGGGCTTGATGATACCCAATTACGTACTCTTGATAGTCGATTGAGCTATTTGCGTGAACTTGAAGATCGCAAGCAAACGATTTTAAAGTCAATTGAAGAACAAGGTAAATTGACATTAGAATTAAGTAACAGTATTACACAAACGCTTAGTAAAACTGAACTTGAAGATCTCTATTTACCATATAAACCTAAACGCCGAACTCGGGGTCAAATTGCCATTGAAGCAGGGCTTGAACCATTAGCTGACGACTTATGGCAAAATCCCATACTTGACCCAATAATTGAAGCCGAAAAATATATCAATTCCGACAAAGGTATTACTGATACAAAATCAGCAATGGATGGAGCTCGTTACATTTTGATGGAGCGCTTTGCCGAAGATGCTGCGTTATTAGCGAGAGTGCGCCAATATCTTTGGAATAATGCTCATTTAGTTTCGCAAGTGGTGAGCGGTAAAGAAGAAGAAGGTGCTAAATTTCGAGACTATTTTTCACAAAGTGAATTGATTTCTAAAATACCATCTCATCGTGCATTAGCAATGTTTCGAGGGCGAAATGAAGGCTTTTTACAACTCTCCTTAAATGCTGACCCGCAATTTGAACAAGCGCCTAAAGAGAGTTATTGTGAACAAATTATCACTGAATATCTAGGCGTTCATTTTAATGAACAACCAGCAGATAAATGGCGCAAAGCTGTGATTAATTGGACATGGCGCATTAAAATTCTGATGCACATGGAAACCGAATTAATGACAACATTACGTGAGCGAGCAGAGGAAGAAGCGATTAATGTATTTGCTGCCAACTTGCATGATATGTTAATGGCTGCTCCAGCAGGTATGAAAGTTACTATGGGCATGGATCCCGGTTTAAGAACAGGTGTAAAAATAGCTGTTGTTGATGCAACAGGTAAATTAGTTGCGACTGAAACGATTTATCCTCATACAGGGCAGGCAGATAAAGCAGCTATGGTTATTGCCGCACTTTGTATTAAATATCAAGTTGAATTAGTGGCCATTGGTAATGGTACAGCTTCACGCGAAACTGAACGTTTTTATCTTGATGTTCAGAAGAAATATCCAGAAGTGAAAGCACAAAAAGTGATAGTAAGCGAAGCAGGTGCCTCGGTTTATTCTGCATCAGAACTAGCAGCGCAAGAATTTCCTGATTTAGATGTATCTATTCGTGGCGCAGTATCAATTGCACGTCGTTTACAAGATCCATTAGCTGAGCTTGTTAAAATTGATCCTAAATCGATTGGGGTAGGGCAATATCAGCATGATGTTAGCCAAACTCAGTTAGCAAAAAAACTTGATGCTGTTGTTGAAGATGGTGTTAATGCGGTTGGTGTGAATTTAAATACTGCTTCGATGATGTTACTTGCTCGTATTGCTGGACTTAATAAAGTAATAGCCCAAAATATAATTAATTGGCGTAATGAAAATGGACAATTTACGGATCGTCAACAATTATTAAAAGTGGCACGCTTAGGTCCTAAAGCATTTGAACAGTGCGCTGGATTTTTACGTATAATGGATGGTAAAAATCCTCTTGACGCATCGGCCGTTCATCCAGAAGCTTATCCAGTTGTAGAACGAATTTTAGAAAAAAATCACAAATCTTTAAAAGAAATTTTAGGTGATACAAACTATTTAAAATCACTTAAAGCAATCGATTACGTAGATGATCATTTTGGTGTGCCAACAGTTACAGATATTATCAAAGAGCTTGATAAACCAGGCCGAGATCCAAGACCTGAATTTAAAACTGCGCAATTTGCTGATGATATAGAAACGATGGAAGACTTAAAAATAGGTATGATTATGGAAGGATCTGTTACTAATGTAACTAATTTTGGCGCGTTTGTTGATATAGGTGTGCATCAAGATGGTTTAGTACATATTTCTGCTTTATCAGATAAGTTTGTTGATGATCCAAGAACTGTGGTAAAAACTGGTGATATAGTCAAAGTTAAAGTGATAGAAGTTGACATTCCTCGAAAACGTATCGCTTTATCAATGCGATTAGATGATCCTGCATCGACAAAAACTGATAATCGAAAATTCATTAATGAACGTTCGGTTAACAATACTAAAAAACAACACTCTTCTTCAATGACTAATAATGTCATGGGAAATGCATTTGCAACTGCATTTAAAAAGAATAAATAATATTTTTCTAATTTAAGGGACAATTGTCCCTTTTCTGCATTTAGAACCATTTAGTCAAAGCTACCTAATAGCGATCTACTCAATATAGAACTGAACCATATAATTAACGTCAACTCAGGTTTACTTTTTACTTAATGTAATAGTATTATCGGTTATGATATAAAGTATTGTTAGTATTAAATAACTCTATTATTTATTAAAAAAGGATGAACAATAATAATGAAAAAATATTTTTACTTAGCTCTACTGACATTAATGGTTATTTTAACAGGATGTGATAAGAGTAAAACTAAATTGAAGAACGACATTGAAGCTGCACTACAAGTTCAAGAAAAACCTTTTTGTTTTTATCTAGGTAAAGTAACATTTCCTTATCTTAAACAAGAAATTAATTATCCAACTCATGAGCGGGCAGATGTATGGGTAAATAACGAATTAAATCGACGATTAGAGATTTTTTCTAGCTTGGGTTTATTAGAGTACTCATTAGATGTCGAAAATCAAACGAAGCGCTATCATTTAGCTAAATTAAACAGTGAAACTGAATTTAAAGAAGGTAGTTTCTGTTTTGGAAAAGTAACTTTAAATAAATTAGGTGTTTATGAGAATAGAAAAGATGTAAATACTTTTATAAATGTAAGTTATACAGTTGAAAAGATCCCTTCATGGGTAAATAATGATATTTTTCAGCAATACTTTTATTTTCACCAAATAAATACAAATAAACAATATGCTAACTCTGACTATAGTTATCCTAGTTTAATTAATAAGCAATTCCCTAATGAATTAAGATCTAGAATCGAGCTAGCTAAATCGGTAAATGGTGAATTTATCATTAATGATAAAAATTCTATTAGAAAATCATTTTTTTATAATATAGATAATGATAACTCAGATTTGCAACATTTCACCTATGCATATTATGATGCTAAGAAAGCACGTAACCTAAGGAATTATTGTATCAAGTATAAACAACAGATTAATGATTGGGGCAAAGAGCCTGATCCCGTACTATTTGCCAAAGTTAAACCTTCATCAAATTTAGCTCGTTCAACTAACTTAGTTGTAATGTATTATTATTTTGATCATGCTCTTACTCAAAATAGAATTAAATCAACAAAAGGCACGATAAAAGATAAATTGTTAGACAGTTACGCAAAATCACTTAATCGAAATAGAGAAGTAACTTTCGAAATGAATTTTGATAATAATGGATTAGTTTCTAATTTTGTTGCGACTTTCAATCAAGGTAATTATAAAAATAAGCGTATTATTAGTTCTTCTGAAGATATAAAAACAGAGGTAAAAACCTGGAAATTCTATGATCATTTTACAATGTCTTTACCTAGTAAAAATCAAAATCATTTTAATCCATTAGCTACAGATGATTACGAAAAAATAGATTTATTTAATATTTTTCAGACAGACTACAAAAATAAATTTATCCAAATTGGGATAGATTCAGATGAACTTCAATCCGTTTCTGTAAGTTACGATCCTCAAGACAGGATACTCTCTCTTGGAGATCATATGACATTTCAATACGATAAAAATAATCAGTTAATTTCGACCGTGATTGATGAAAAACAATATATAATGGAATATAACAAACAAGGGCAGCTAATCAAAATGAAAAAATATATTAATTCTAAGAAGAAAGCATCGCTTGAATGTTATTTTTCTGGGCATAATGAAAAAGGTGATTGGACAATTAAAAATTGTGATGACTATAAAATCACAACCAGAACAATTGAATATTATGAATAGTTTTCATAATATCATAATTGTTAATATATAATGATATCCTAAAACAGCTATAAAGCATCGATAAAATTGACCTGCCATTTATCGATGCTTAAAATTCACAAGTAATACCATTACAAATAAACATTAGGTAATATAATATGTTGTAGGCTATGCTGTTTTAATTGTTCTGCAAACAGTTCTACTTCGGGTCTACTGGCAGGTGGCCAGTTTTTAGCGATACCATATACACCATGATTATGAAAAGCATTAATTCTTATTTGAATATTGGGATCTAAATCAATCAAAAAGTTGGCAATATTTTTAGCATTATCCTGTAGATCCGTTTGTTTAGGAATAATTAAAAGTCTTACCTCATATAGTTTTTTTATTTTTGCTAGATATTTAATCGTTTCTTTTACTCGTTGATTGTCTCTTCCCGTTAACTTTTTATGCACATCATTATCCCAAGCTTTGAGATCAATCATTGCGCCATCCATCACATTTTCTACTTTTTGCCACCCTGTTTTAGTTAAATAACCATTGCTATCAATAAAACAGGTAAGGTGCTTTAAATCGTTAGATTGCTTGATAACATTGAATAGCTCTTTAATAAAGGGTAACTGCATTGTTGCTTCTCCACCACTTATGGTAATACCATTTAAAAACGGTAGATATTTCTGGATAGTGATTAAAATATCATCTACACTATATCTATAAGTCATTGGTGATGAAGAATGCTTACAAGTATTAATACAAGTATCGCATTGCTGACAATTTGAAGTTTGCCATATAACTTTATTGTTACTAAAACTTAATGCTTTATGTGGACAAGTATCAATACATTGGCCACAATCCTTACACAATGATATCGTATAAGGATTGTGGCAGTTTAAACAACGAAAATTACATCCTTGTAAAAATATAACTAGTCGATTACCAGGTCCATCTACACAAGAAAAGGGTAAAAGCTTATTAACGATTGCCCATGTCTTGCTCATGACTAATTACTCGTGGTTTTCGACATAAATAACTATTGTTTTTAACGTCATTAGCAGCTTCTGCTCCTAAAAACGTTGTATTAATTCGTGATCCTTCTTGTTTATACTTTTTGATGTCCGATAATCTAACCATATAACCAGTTACTCGAACAAGATCATTACCACTGATATTAGCAGTAAATTCGCGGAAACCAAATTTAAAAGCTGCTTTACAAATTTGTAGTAAGGCTAGAGGATTATTTTTGATTGTTTCATCAATTGTTAAAATATCGCTGATACCTGATGTGTAGTAATGATGGTGTTTAAATAGCGCCATAATATGGGTAACAGGATCAGGTTCATGACCATAAGGAATGCGTAAACCAGGGGTTGTGCCTCTATCTGAACTAATACCAGATTGCGAGTGCAACATAGCCTTTCCTTTCCAAGCATTTTTTATTGTGTGTGTATCAATAAATTTGGCAACGAGTTGGGTAATGGTTAATGCTAGCTCATTGGCTTGTTGGTCAAAACCATAACGCCCTGCTAAATTTGCTTTTTCTTGCAGGATATTGACCGCTTCAGCCATACTAAAGATACCAAACATGGGGGCAAATCGATTGGGATCGATTAATCCTTCTTGGACTAAAAAACTGCTATTAAAAAAGTTGGATTGATTATAAAGAAAGTTAGATCTTGCTTGAATAAGATTAAGCTGTAACTGACAATAGTAAGGTAAGGTATTTGTCAAAAAATCCTCACTATTTTTACTACGTACTGCAACTTCTTTTAAATTGATTCGTGAAAGCGTGCTTCCTCCTCCAGCAACAGGTAGTGAATTATAGCAACTTACAACACCGTATCCTTGGCCATCAAAATCTTTTTGGATCAAATTATTGTTTGCAATATGGGGTTTACTTGTTTCACAAATATTTTCAATTGTCACTAATAATAATGATTCTGGTGTAATGTCTTCATCATAGATAAAGGTTAAATTTGGAGCAACTTGTTTGAGCTCTCTATCTATACGTAAGATTACCCGACAGATAATATTATCGGTTGGTCCAATGTTTGCATGCATAAATGCATCAGGTAAATTACGATCAAGCATGATCCAAAAATGCTTTAATCGCTGATAAATTTCATCTTCAGTAAGATTACCAACGTAAGGAAGTAAAATTTGATCTAAGCATCCTAAATAAACAGGCATACCAGTTACTGAAGGAACATGATGATAGATGATGATAAGCAAATTTAATGCATCATCAAATGTTTCAGCAGGATTAAGTTCTAGCCACTGTGATCCTTGTTTTAAAAATTTTACATAATCAGGTAAAACATAACGAGGTTTATAAGGTGCGTGACCTTCGTACATATCACAAATAACGCGGTCATTTAAAGCTTGTTGTGTTTCTTCATCCAGATCTACATAAGGTAAATTATTTTCTGCTGCTAAGGCGAGCAAATTTGATTTTTGTTTGGGTGACAAATTAGGGTCTGTCACAATATTATAACAACTTTGTTGAAATTCGGTCATGCTCATAATTATCTCAATATTTATTTCTCAATAATAAATTGTTTTGGTTTATAATCAGACGCAGTAATTGGCGAATGAGTCTCAAAATATTGTTTTACTACATCGGCATCGCGATAACCCGTATCAACATAAGTCGATAACGTATTAGTTATTGGATAGCCGTCTCCACCTGCGGCTAAAAAGTCGAGTGTGGCAATGCGGTAGTTTTTTTGTAAATTGATCGGTTGATCATTAATTTTTACATCTTCAATATTGTTCCCATTTCTTGTTAGGTTTATATTTTTCAAATGTGCATATCCACCCGAACCTTGTTTTTTACTTAATGCAACTTTTAGATAATCAATTAATTCACTACCAGTTAATTCAAAATAAACTACACTATTACCAAAAGGTTCTACTTTTAAAATATCACGATAAGTAATATTACCTTCAATTAATGAGTCACGAATCATCCCCCCAGACATAATGCCAACGTCTGCATTGGTTTTTTCAACAAAAGCACTGAGTAACAGTTGTCCCATATTGCTTTGTTGGTATCTAACAACATCTCGATTACCTTCTAATCGTCCTTTTAACTCGCCACTTTTCACTAACAACTGCTGTTTACCTAATTCTTGATAAGGTCTCAAATTTTCAAGTAAGGATTTATCTTGAGGAATTTCTTGCGTGTAATATTCAAGGTGTTTGGTACTGTTACCATTATCAACCTCCTTTTTAAGGTTAATAGGAATTAATTGGTAATTTTTTAACGTGATTTTGCCATTTAAAAAAACAAAATCTGCACGTCCAACATATTTCCCCCATTCGTGAGCTTGTACAATCCATGTGCCATTTTGTTGATCTGGCGCGCAAGGTGTACCTGGTACATATTCGGTAATACGTTTATTAGGACTAGCCATACACACAGGGTTTTGTGAGTGTCCTCCTACTATCATATCTAAATCGCCGGTCTGCAAATTTCTGGCTAATTCAACATCACCCGGTGCCATTGATCCATGTTCACCATTTTCATAATGCCCCATATGAGTGACAGCAATAATCATATCAGGGTG
Organism: Gilliamella sp. Gris1-4; assembly: GCF_001690335.1. Classification (NCBI taxonomy): domain Bacteria; kingdom Pseudomonadati; phylum Pseudomonadota; class Gammaproteobacteria; order Orbales; family Orbaceae; genus Gilliamella; species Gilliamella sp. Gris1-4. Next base: position 55,331 of record NZ_LZHA01000023.1, read on the forward strand.
TTCATTATCTTTTAACTGTTTAATTATTTTTTGTGCTTCGGGTAAGGTTTGTCGAAATTCGACGCCTTCCGTATTTTTGGGTGAAGCAAGAAAAATAGTATCGTCAGTGGTTAAACCAAACACAGCAACTTTAATACCATTCAAATCAAACATTTTATAGGCATCAAATACACGTTTATCTGTACCTTTAAAGTAAGTGTTTGCCGATAAAAAAGGAAATTTTGCCCATTTCTGTTGCTCACGAATAATAGTCAAAGGATGATCAAACTCATGATTACCCACAGCCATAGCATCGTAACCAACCGCATTCATGCCAATAAAATCAGGTTTGGCTTGCTGTACATCAGATTCAGGGACACCAGTATTAATATCACCACCTGATAGCAGCAGTAATTTTCCTCCTTTTGCCGTAACTTCTTTTCTAATTTCATCCACTACGGTTTTTTGAGCAGCAAGCCCATATTCACCAATATCATTTTGCCAAAAACGGCCGTGGTGGTCATTGGTATGTAAAATAGTAAATAGATAAGACTTGTCTTTTTCCCAAGTTGGAACTGACGAGCTTTTTGTGGTAACAGCGGCAATGCAAGAGGCTGAAAATAGCCCCATACAAACAAGTAATGATAATTTTTTATTAAACTGATAATAGTACATGGTATCTCCTAAATCCTTATATAACAGCTATTATCCTGTAATCACCTTGTAAATAAGTTGTGGCTCAGTTGCGTTATCACTAATGGTAATATTGTCATATAATTTGTGCTTGATAGTATCAAGCTTATCAGTATTGGCGTGTATCGTTAATAAAGCTTCACCTTCAGTAACTTTGTCGCCTACTTTTTTATGTAACACGATTCCAACAGCGGGATCAATAATATCTTCTTTGGTTGCACGACCAGCACCTAATTGCATTGCAGCGATCCCGATTTGATCTGCGATAATTTTTGATACATAACCTGACTTAAGGGCTGGTAGGGCAATTTGGTAAGGTGCACTAGCCAATTTTTCAGGATGATCAACGACCGAACTATCACCGCCTTGTGCTTCAATTAAGGTTTTAAACTTCTCAATAGCTTTACCATTTTTGATAACTTCTTGAAGTTTTATTCTGGCTTCTTCTAATGTTTTTGCTTTATCGGCAAGTACAACCATTTGACTACCTAATGTTAAAACCAGTTCGGTTAAATCGGCTGGACCATGATCTTTTAACGTATCAATTGCTTCTTTTACTTCAAGAGCATTACCAATTGCAAAACCAAGAGGTTGAGACATATCCGAAATAATTGCCATGGTTCTACGGCCAATTTGATTACCAATATTTACCATTTCATGGGCTAATTTTTCTGAATCGGCCATATCTTTCATTAGCGCACCATCACCTGTTTTAACATCAAGAACGATGGCATCAGCTCCCGCTGCCAATTTTTTACTCATAATTGAACTTGCAATAAGAGGAATAGAGTTAACAGTACCTGTTACATCACGTAACGAATAAAGTTTTTTATCTGCTGGGGTTAAATTGCCTGATTGACCAATAACGGCAAGGCCTTTATTATTAACTTGATTAATAAAATCTTGTTTACTTAACTCAATTTTAAAATCAGGAATCGATTCAAATTTATCTGTGGTGCCGCCCGTGTGACCAAGCCCTCGTCCAGACATTTTAGCTACTGGAACATCTAAAGCTGCTACTAAAGGAGCTAGAACTAATGTTGTAGTGTCCCCTACACCGCCAGTGGAATGTTTATCAACTTTAATGCCTTTGATTGAAGACAGATCAACAGTATCGCCAGAATACATCATCGCCGAGGTTAAATCTGCGCACTCTTTAGAAGTCATACCTTGATAATAAATTGCCATTAATAAAGCACTAACTTGATAATCGGGGATAGTGCCATTGGTATAATTAGTGATAAAAAATTGGATTTCATCAGTGGTTAATACATTGCCGTCACGTTTTTTTTCTATAATATCTACAAATCTCATTACTATTCTCTCTTACTATCAATAAATAAAATTAGTGTATAGCTTTGTTTATACAAAATAAATCTTAAGTCCTGATTACTATTTTTTATTGTTAAAAAATAATGTTAATCAAGATCACTTGGTGAAAAAGACCAAGGTAATAATTCTCCCACTGTTGTTTCTTGAATTTTCCCCTGCATATTGGTCAAAATAACAGGCATATCTTTAGCACAAAACTCACTAATAACTTGACGGCAAGCTCCACATGGTGAAATAGGCCCATCAGTATCTCCAATTACCACCAATTTTTTAAATTTTGTTTTACCTTCAGAAACCGCTTTAAAAATTGCCGTTCTTTCGGCACAATTTGCTAGTCCATAAGATGCGTTTTCAATATTACAACCTAAAATTGCTTCATCATCTTCAGTAATTAGCACGGCACCAACCTGAAATTTAGAATAAGGTACATAAGCTTTAGAACGGGCTGTTTTAGCAAGCTCAATCAGTTTTTCAATTTTCATATTAATAATCCTTTTGGCCGTAATAAATCTAACTAAATTTTGGGTCGATTGTTAACAGGAGACTGCAAATCTATCTTATAAACACCAAAACCAGAAGTATCTGTATCGATAAAATGAATAGGGTATAGTGAATGTTTCTCGATATAGGTTTTAGCTTCATCAGTTGGTGATGATTCAAAGCGAATATCTAATTTTTTGTTACTAGTAATTGGGGAAATTTGCCAATTATCATCGACGGTAACATTCGTTATACTATATTTTTGGGTGGTATTGGTAATATAGGCTGAAAGAATTACTCTTAGATCGTCGGGAGAATTAAATTTGACATTTTTTTCACCAGTACCTGGAAATATACCACTATAAGCACGATAATTATTGGTGGCAATTAAGAATTCTTGGTTAGGGTCAATTGTTTTTTGTTGATAAGTCAAATTCCTAATTCTTTCAGATGTAGGGTTAATTAACTGGCAATTTGCATCATAACGGGGTGGCTTTGTTACATCTATTTGATAATTCACTCCATCAATAATATCAAAATTATAGGTTCTGAATTTATCCCAATTAATTAAATATTGTGGTTGTGATGAATTAGTATTAATTTGATTATATACACCAGCTGAACACTCCAACCACTCTTTAACATCCTTACCTGTAATTTTCACAGCAGACAAAATATTAGGATAAAGGTAAATATCTGCAGCATTTCTAAACGACAAATTACCTGCTTTAACATCAACAAAAGCGCTAGGATCGTTTTTCCTGCCGCCAGCTTTAAATGGTGCAATGGCCGATAAAACGGGCAAACCATCAAGATCAGGATCTCCTTTAATAAACTGCTTAACGTAATCGATTTGTGCATCATTAATAATTTGTAAGGCAGATGTATCTTCAACCAATGCTAGATAGCTCGTAATATCGGTTAAAACTTTACCTATTGGTTTACTAACAAATTCACGTGTTCCTTGGTGATCTTTGTTTAGAATGTCGACGATTTTTTGATCGGCTTTAACAAGTACCTTTTTAGTTTTTACATCATAGATTGGTCTAGCTTCTGATTTACCTGAAATCACTTGCCATTTTGATTTATCACTATCAAGAACTAAGTCCACCACTCCCAAATGGCTACCCCAATGTCCGGGCATAACAGCAGGCACATGATTAATGTTACCAGTTTTGATATCGGTATTTGGTAATGATTTGAAATCTTCACTCGGAAATATGCCGTGAGAATGACCAAACATAATTGCATTAATACCCTCTACTTGACTCAAGTAGTAAACCGAATTTTCAGCTAATGCTTTATAAGGTTCAACTGAAACACCAGAATGTGGAATAGCAATAATAATATCAGCGCCTTGTTTTTTCATTTCAGGGACTAATAGTTTGGCCGTTTCTGTAATATCTTTGACGACAACTTTGCCATCAAGATTAAGTTTATCCCATTGCATAATCTGTGGAGGGACAAAACCAATATAGCCGATTTTAATCGTGTGTTTATTGCCGTTTCTATCAATAACAGGAGTATCTAAGATAATATATTGTGTAAAAAATGGCTTTTGAGTTTTGGCATCATAAACATTAGCGTTGATGTAAGGAAATTTAGCCCCAGAAAGACTTTTTTGTAGAAATTCCAATCCAAAATTAAATTCGTGGTTACCAATATTACCCACACTATAATTAAGCGTATTGAGCGCTTTATAAACAGGATGAATATCGCCATCATTAAAACCCTTCTTTACGGCATAATCAGCCATTGGGCTACCTTGAATTAGGTCACCATTATCAACAAGAACACTATTTTTTACTTCACTTCTTGCTTGATGAATTAAATTAGCAGTTTTTACTAATCCAAAAGAATCAACAGACTGATCTTTGAAATAATCATAATTCATCATGTTTCCATGCAAGTCGGTTGTTTCAATAATCCTTAAATCAACCGTTGCGGCATTAACAACGCCAGATATAAATAGGGTTAAAAAGGGTAAAGTTAACTTATTTTTTTTCATGCAAATCTCCTATTATTCTGACAACTAAATTAGTTAACGGCTATGGTTAGTAACAGTTTCTGATACTCTAAAAATCGTTCAATGATTGCTAGATGATATTTTTTGTCATTAATATATTTTTTAAGCAATTGTCTATCATCAGATGAAAAACATAAAAGAACTTGCTCAGTTAAACGACTTTTAACCGTATCTTCAACAAATGCGGCTTGAATGCCACATAGCGTTATATCAAGCAATTCTAATCGTGAAAATGCAAATATGGATTGGGCGATACTATATTCTTTTTCAATATCAGTACCAAAAATCCCTGCATCATCTGTATTTAAGGTAATGCGAACACCTTGGTCATAAAGTTGCCTTATTGGATGTTGATAAATATCGCCATGCAATTCATTCACTAAAATCCGATTACTCGTTAAAGCAATTTCTAGAGTGATTTTTTTTTCGACCAGTTCACAAATAAGCGCTTTGTTTTCAATGGCACGAATACCATGACCAATTCTGTTTGCACCGTGCTTAATAGCTTGAATAATACTCTCATCTGAATCAATTTCGCCAGCATGATACGATTTTTTTAAATTCATCTGAGTAGCCAACTTATGTGCATCTTTAAAATCATCAAAATGCCCAGCCATTTCGTTACCAGCAATATTAAATCCCGTAATAAAGGGGTGATGATTTTGCTGAATAAAACGCAATGTATCATAAACAACTTTAGCGCCTAGGTGTCTAACACCAATAACATGATATCTAACTGTAATATCATAGTCGTTTTGTACCTTAATAATCGCTTTGTCCATGTAAGAAAGAGTTTGATTAAATCTTTCTTTATCCCAAATCAACTCTCCATTAACTTCGGTTGTGCAAATATGATAGGGAGACAAAAATAGCTCGCAATAAATTAACCCTTGTTTAGCATTCCTATTAAGAAAATCGTAAGTAATAGAATAATAATCTTCAGGATCTTTTAGAAAGCTAGAAACGGTATCATATGTATTAATAAATTCTTCAAATTTGGATTCGTCATACAAATATCTACCATTTTTATATTCTTTGGCATTGTATTGACCTGATTTGTAACATAGTGTACTAGGAAAAGGAATATTATTTTTTTGTGCTAACTGATGAGCCATGACAGGGGTAATGCTGCCTTCAACATGTTCGTGCAATATAACTTTAGGTATCATTTGATCGTTCATTAGGTATTTAATCTATTTTTAAATGAGCTAAATTGGCTTTAGTAACATTGGTTTTACTAACAATGACATTAAACGCTTATTAAAAAATTTTTAATAACATGTATATCATTGTTAATTGGGTTATTTTAACTTGATAAGATACTTATCTGCTATATCTTTTGCATCACTTATTTATATTTTTGTGCGGTAAATCAAATTTTTACGATAATTAATTGTTAGTAAAAAGGCAACAAAATGTATTGTTGCCTACGTATTGATTGAGTGGGAAAAAGCTCCACTACACAAAGAATAATTAATTAATTAATGATTTAAATAGTTTTTGGATTAGGCTTTTCGTTTTTAAAGATCAACATAAATACAATTGCTAGAACCAAAGCATAACCTGCAAAAATAAGCCAAACTGTTTGCCATTCTGTAACGTTTCCAACTGTATAATAATCGACTACATAACCACTGCCTACCGAACCTAAATAAGCACCGAACCCATTAGTCATGGTCATAAATAATCCTTGAGCACTATTACGAATGGTTGGTGATACCGATTTTTCAACATACATTGAGCCAGATATGTTGTAAAAGTCGAAAGCACAACCATAAACAATCATTGAAAGGAGAAGTAAAACAGAACCGAAAAGAGATGGATCGCCATAAGCAAATAAACCAAAACGAGCAACCCAAGCAAGCATACTAATTAGCATAACGTATTTAATACCTAAACGTTTCATGAAGAAAGGTACAAATAAGATAAATGCGACTTCTGACATTTGAGAAATAGACAACAGTATAGAAGGGTATTTAACCACTAAACTATCAGCATATTCAGGGAATCTTTCAAAATCATGTAAAAATGGATTACCAAAAGTATTGGTTATTTGTAAAATACCGCCTAATAAAACTGCAAATAGAAAAAATATAACCATTCGTGGCTGTTTGAATAAAACAACAGCATCTAACCCTAATGAGCTAATGATGTTTTTTTCTTCAGTTTTATTTTGTGCTGTTGGAATCAATGGTAGCAAGAATGAATAAAGGCTGAGTAATAAAGCAGATGCAGCTGCAATATAAAGTTGCATGCTACTCAGTTCTAATTTTAAAAGACTCACAAGCCACATAGCAACAATAAATCCAATGGTGCCAAAAATTCTGATACAAGGGAACTCGGTAATAACATCAAGTCCACGTGATTCTAAGCAAGAATAAGCGATTGAATTTGAAATGGCGATGGTTGGCATGAAAGCTAAGCAATGGATCAATATCACAATCATCATCATGAAAGGGGATGTTACTGAAGCCGCAATAAATAGCGCTAAAGCACCGATTAAATGACAAAGCATATACAAACGGTTAGCAGGTATCCATCTATCTGCTACAATCCCAAGTAAGCCTGGCATAAACAAAGAAGCGATACCCATTGTTCCGTATATCGATCCTACTTCAAGACCAGTAAATTGTAATTTACGTATCATATAAGAACCGAGAGTTATTAACCAACTTCCCCAGATAAAATATTGTAAGAAAAATATAACCCTAAGTTTAAAATGAATATTCATTTATAATTCCTTAATAAACGAGATTTACTATAATCTAAATATCAATAAAATAATTATTTGATCAAAATAAAAAATGGCAGATTAACCTGCCATTTTTTTAGTTTTGATTTAATAAAACAGACTCCAGTGCAACAGTGATCATTTCTTTAAACCCTAATTGTCTTTGTTCTGCTGACATTGCTTCGCCTTTTCGGATATGATCCGAAACTGTACAAATAGCCAGTGCTTTTGCACCATATTCTGCCGCAACGCCATAAATGCCAGCTGCTTCCATTTCGACGCCTAAAATATTGTATTTTTCCATAACATCAAACATATCAGGTTCAACACTATAAAAAAGGTCAGCAGAAAAAAGGTTACCAACTTTAACATTCACACCCAATTTTTTAGCTGCATTAACGGCATTACAAGTTAAATCAAAGTCGGCGATAGCAGCAAAATCATGATCTTTAAAACGTAAACGGTTGACTTTTGAATCGGTACAAGCACCTAACCCAACAATAACATCCCCCAAGTTGACATTAGGGCTAATTGCACCACATGAACCAATACGAATGATGTTTTCAACACCATAAAATTTAACTAGCTCGGTTGCATAAATAGAGCAAGATGGAATACCCATTCCATGCCCCATAATTGAAACCTTTTTATCTTTGTAATAACCAGTGAAACCCAACATGGACCTTACATTAGTAACTTCTGTTGCATTTTCTAAAAAGGTTTCTGCAATAAATTTTGCTCGTAGCGGATCGCCGGGCATTAAAACGGTTTTTGCAAAGGCATTATCAACAGCATTAATATGCGGGGTAGACATTAACTTCTCCTGATATTTGTTTCGAAATCGATATTACTTAAACTTAAATTATTTATTTTTTATAAAAGATTTACCGTAATCCATTGGCGATAAATCAAAATAATCGGCAACACTCTGTCCTATATCGGCAAATGTTTCACGATGACCTAAAGAACCAACAGGCACACTATCTCCGTAGACAATGACAGGTATATGTTCGCGAGTATGATCGGTACCTGACCAAGTTGGATCACAACCATGATCGGCGCTAATAATAAGCAGATCGCCAGGTTGGATAAGCGCTAACATCTCAGGAAGACGACTATCAAAATATTCTAAAGCAGCAGCATAACCTGAGACATCGCGACGATGCCCATAAGAAGAGTCAAAATCGACAAAATTGGTAAATACAATCGTATTATCTTTAGCCTGCTTAATTTCTTCTAGTGACGCATTAAATAAAGCTTCAAGACCGGTTGCTTTTACTTTTTTGGTAATTCCAACTTGTGCATAAATATCGGCAATTTTACCAATTGACACTACGGTACCTTGTTTTTCATCAACTAGTTTTTTAATCATTGTTGGTGCTGGTGGTTCAACAGCAAGATCGTGGCGGTTACCCGTACGTACAAATTCGCCCGCTTTTTTTCCAACAAAAGGGCTAGCAATAACGCGGCCAATGTTGTAATTACCTTTATTTAGCTCATCACGTGCAATTTCGCAGACTTCATAAAGTTTATCTAAACCGAAAGTCTCTTCATGACAGGCAATTTGGAATACAGAATCAGCAGAAGTATAAAAAATAGGCTTGCCAGATGCCATATGTTCTTCACCAAGTTCATCAAGAATAACTGTACCAGATGAGTGACAATTACCGAGGTAACCAGGAAGTTTTGCACGAGAGACAATTTTATCTAAAAGATCTTGAGGGAAGCTATTAGTGGTATTAGTAAAATAACCCCAGTCAAAAAGAACTGGCACGCCAGCTAATTCCCAATGTCCTGATGGAGTATCTTTACCTGAGGAAATCTCGCTAGCATAGCCATATGAACCAATAATTTCGCCTTCAGTTTGCATGCCTTTAGGGTAGTGACCAGTTGATTCATACGCCGCTTCGATTAAGCCTAGTTTGCCTAAATTAGGTAAATTTAATGCGCCACTACGACCATGCTCAGCTTTACCTAAAGCACAAGCTTCAGCAATATGCCCTAAAGTATCAGCGCCTTCATCGCCATATTTATTTGCATCTTCAGCGCCACCGATTCCAAACGAATCTAGGATCATAATAAAAACTCTTTTCATAATTTCCTCTAACTCATAAGCAAAACTTAACCCGTGCACAATTAATAAAATCAATAGCAATCAATCTAATAAAAATGCCTGCTTTTTGTATTAAAATTCTGACTATAATTCATAAAACGCCACTTAGTTAGCTATAATACACGATAACAAAAAACAAAAAAGATTTAAGCGCTGCTTTAGCTGAATATTTGTTTAAATAATGTGATGAATTTGATCTTAGTCATACTTTTGTAGCTCAAAATATATAAAACGTTTTTCGATGACCAGCTAATAGCAAAATTATAGATAAACTTAAAATCACGCACGACTAAATATTTAATCAAATAAGGTTAACCGATGTGGTAATATAAACTCTAAATACGATAGATCGCAAACTATAAAAATAACCTAAAAAAATGATTGATTTTTGGATGTCTATTTTCACAAAAAAATAAAGGTAGTTATCAATGAAACAAAAAATTCCTAACACATTTGGTTTAACTGTTTTTGCGCAAAAAGTAGTTACTGTAACCAGTCCCGAACAATTACAACAAGTTTGGCAAGATAACTCCCAAAATTTACCAATTATGATTATTGGCGAAGGCAGTAACACACTTTTTACCTGTGATTTTGATGGTATTATTATTGTTAATCGCATCAAAGGTATTACTATTAGTGAAACAGAACAAGCATGGTATTTGAAAGTTGGTGCGGGTGAAACTTGGCATGATCTAGTATCAACAACCATCAAGCAGAACATACAAGGGATTGAAAATCTAGCATTAATTCCTGGATGTGTAGGTTCGGCACCGATTCAAAACATTGGTGCTTATGGTGTTGAGTTTCAAAAAGTTGCTGATTATGTGGAGTTACTTGAACTAGCTACAGGCAAAATCATCACTGTAACTGATGGTCAATATGGATATCGTGAAAGCATCTTCAAAAAAGCGTATTTGCAAGGTTATGCTGTTATCAATGTTGGTATAAAATTACCAAAACAGTGGCAGCCAGTTTTAACTTATGGAGAATTGCGAAACTTTGAGCCCAAAATTGTTACTGCAAAAATGATATTTGATAAAGTGTGTGAAATTCGTCGTAGTAAATTGCCAGATCCAAAGGTTTTAGGTAATGGTGGAAGTTTTTTTAAAAACCCTGTGATCGATAAAATTGTGGCGGACAAGCTACTTGAAATTTATCCAAACATGCCAATATATCCACAAGCTAATCATCAAACAAAATTAGCCGCAGGTTGGCTTATTGATCAGTGTGGTCTTAAAGGCTACCAAATAGGCGGAGCGGCTGTGCATCAACAACAAGCATTGGTTTTAGTTAATAAAGACCAAGCAACAGCACAAGATGTGGTTGAATTAGCTCGACATATAAAAAAATGTGTATTACAAAAATTCTCGGTGAATTTATCACCAGAAATCCGATTTATCGGCAACTCGGGCGAAATTGATGCAGACAATTATTTATAATTAGCACCAAATTATAATTGCCCGCAAATTTTAACCCATAATTATACGCGATAACATTATGAAACATTCGTATTCATTCCCTATTTTATTAACGAGTTTGCTCTTTGTAACAATCTCGTTGTCAGCATTAAACACACAGGTACCATTGTGGTTAGTGCGTAATGAGTTTTCGCTTGGGCAAATTGGTCTTGTCGGATCAAGTTATTTTACTGGTAACTTGCTAGGTACCATTTTCGCCAATTGGTTTATTAATAAATTCAATGCTCGGCACACATACACCTATAGTTGCATTATTTTTGCCATTGCAACCATTGGATTAAGTTTTTCAATGAATTTTTATAGCTGGATAATGTGGCGATTTTTTATAGGCATTGCTTGTGCGGTCACTTGGGTGGTTATAGAAAGTTGTATATTACTCACTGGTCCTGTACGTACGCGAGGAAAAATGCTGGCAGTTTATTTAACCACTTATTACCTAGGTACGGTTTTAGGGCAAGCTTTGTTGCAGTATTTTCCGCAAAACATATTATATTTTGGATTAGTTATTATGTTACTGATGGGATTAGCAATTTTATTTATTTTGCTGACCCATTATAAATTACCAAAAAGGAAAAAAAGCAGCTTTAACATCATGCCAATGATATTAAATAAACCCTCTCGACTTGGGTTAACTGGTTGTGTTATTGCAGGTATGTTAATTGGATCGTTATATTCACTTTTACCAGCCTATTACTCACATTTAGGATATAGTGATATTCAGGTGGCTAATTGGATGATTTTACTGATTTTATCAGGAGTGATTGCACAAATGCCTGCTAACTGGTGTGCAGACAAATTTGGACGGCAACTTATATTATTAATTGAATCGTTACTAATGTTAATTGCATGTATTATGCTGATATTCAATTGGTTTAATGCGTTGGCGATTATTTTATTAGGCGCCACTATTTACACCATTTATCCCATATCCATGGCTTGGGCTTGCTCGTGTGTTAGAAAGCAAGATATTGTGGCGATGAATCAAGCAATGCTATTGACCAACACATTAGGGAGTTTAGTTGCTCCTGCGGTGATAGCATTTATTATGGATAAAACAAGTAATACCTATTTATTTGTTAGTTTTGCTATAATTTCGTTATACTTCATTATATTATTAGCCCAAAAAAGAGGAACGGATGCGCAGCTACAAAAATCCGCTTAAATTAATTGAAATACTAGCCGATGGTCAATTCCATTCAGGGGAAGAATTGGCAACAATTTTTGGTATAACCCGTGCTGGCATTAATAAATACATCAAACAACTGCGTGAGTGGGGGATTGAGCTAACCTCAGTACAGGGTAAAGGCTATTGCTTGGCAGCGCCTCTTAATTTGCTTAATAAAACCAAAATTAACCAGCATTATCAATCGAATGGTCGATGTGAAATATTACCGATTATTGATTCAACTAACCAATATCTACTGGATCGAATTGATCAACTAACATCGGGCGATTGCTGTGTGGCCGAATTTCAATCCAAAGCACGGGGAAGGCGAGGGCGAAAATGGTTTTCACCTTTTGGCACTAATCTATACTTTTCAATGTATTGGCGACTAGAACAAGGCGTAGCGGCGGCAATGGGATTGAGTTTAGTTGTTGGTATTGTTATTGCTGACACCTTACGTGCATTATCTGGCCAAGACATCAAAGTTAAATGGCCAAACGATCTATATCTTAACGATCAAAAACTAGCTGGTATTTTAGTTGAGCTTGCAGGTAAAACTGGCGACTGTGCTCATGTTGTGATTGGTGTTGGCGTCAATTTAACCATGACAAACCCGGATACCAACATAGTTAACCAAAAATGGGCTAATTTAGGCAATGTTGATCGTAATTTATTAGTTGCGCAGGTTGCCAAAACTTTAAAAAGTCAATTAATAGAATTTGAAAAACATGGTTTAGTGCCATTTATTAATGATTGGAATAGACTAGATAACTTTGTTAACCGTCCTGTAAAACTATTAATTGGCGATAACATTATTCGAGGAATAGCAAAAGGTATAAATGACCAAGGAGCCTTATTGTTAGAACAAAATGGTAAAATTGAAGCTCATATTGGTGGCGAAATTTCATTAAGAAGTGATGAATAATAACCTAACAATCATTTAAAGAACCTATTCCACTTGCTACAAGTGAAATAGGTTAATTAAACCAATTTTAACTTTTATTCTTAAATTTCAAAACTCGAAGCGCATTAGCTGTCACAATCGCAGTCGTACCTGAATCAGCTAGCACAGCCAGCCACAGTCCAGTAAAGCCAAATAAGCTGGTAATTAAAAATACTAACTTAATTCCCAACGCAATTGTAACATTTTGTTTAATATTACGAGAGGCAAAACGAGTTAAACCAATTAGCTTAGGCAAACTTAACAAGCTATTTTTAGTTAATGCGGCATCAGCGGCTTCTAGCGCAACATCAGTACCACTACCCATAGCAATACTTACGGTTGCCGCTTTCATGGCTGGAGAATCGTTAATTCCATCGCCCACCATAGCAATCGACGTTGAGATACGCATCTTTTCAATTTCTGCTAATTTATCGGCAGGCAACAACTCCGCACGGTAATCCATACCCAATTGCGAGGCAATAGCTTTGGTCGCTCGCGCGTTATCGCCTGTCAGCATCAAAGTCTTAACACCAAGCTTATTAAGCCCATTCATTGTAGTAATTGCATCAGCCCGCAACACATCTTGCAATGCAATAATGCCCATCAATTGTTGATTTGTTACTGCAACTACGACAGTTTTACCAGCGTTTTCAAGCTCCTCAATAATTTTGGTATGTTCATCTTTCAATGGTGATGAAACTGTCACAACTTTACTTGGTGACACAATATAAAAAGTCTGATTATCTACCTCGCCTTGAACGCCAACCCCCGCAATCGCTTTACGATTATCGGCCTCATTGATATTTAATTGATTCTGCAATGCATAATCAACAATAGCCTTAGCAATGGGATGATGCGAACCACTTTCAATATCGGCAACTAATGTCAATAATTGCTCTTTTGAAATATCTTGACTAATCACATCGGTGACTTGCGGTTTACCTTCGGTTAACGTACCAGTCTTATCAAATGCAACCACTTTAACTGAACCAATATGCTCTAGCGCCGCACCGCCTTTAATTAGCACGCCTTGTTTTGCCGCATTAGACAATGCTGACGTTATTACCGCAGGCGTTGAAATAACCAAAGCACAAGGGCAACCAATTAACAAAAGAGTTAAACCTCGATAAAACCAAGTATACCAATCAGCATTGAACAACAAAGGTGGCGTAATAATCACTAACAGAGCAAATAAAGCAATTGCTGGCGTATAATAACGACTAAATTTATCAATAAATCGTTCAATAGGAGCTTTACGCTCCTCGGCATCTTCAATCAACTGTAAAATACGATCTACCGCATTTTGCCCAACTTCTGATACCACTTTTAATTGGATTGTATTATCAACCACGAGTGAACCAGCCAAAATCTTATCACCTGAAAGATAATTAACAGGGATCGACTCGCCGGTTAGTGCACTTTCATCAATATTGGCTTGCTCACTTATCAAAATCACATCAGCAGGCAAACGACCACCTGACGAAATTTCAATAATATCATCAGGTTTCAGACTATGACTAGCAACAGTTTTTCGCTCCCCATTAATGATTATCACTGTTTCTTCGGGCATCAGCTCAGCGAGCGACGAAATACCTTTTTTAGCTTTACTTGTAGCAACACTTTCTAGCATTTCGCCTATCATAAACAAAAATAAGACCATGGTTGCTTCTTCGGACGCACCAATAAACAAAGCCCCAATAGCTGACACGCTCATTAACGACTCAATTGCAAATGGTGTACCACTACGCATTAAAATTAAAGCTTCTTTTAAAATAGGTATTAATCCAACAATTGCAGTTATCATAAAGGCATATTCGCCAACGGTTTGATTCCATAACAAAAAAATATAACTCACCACAATTAAAGTGCCTAATATCACTAAAGGAATTAGTTCTTTTTTATCAAAACTGTGGGAATGATCATGATGATGAGAATGTTCTGGAGATGATTCAAAAATAGGTTTATAGCCTAAATCGATGACTTTATTTTCTATTAATTTAATGGTTTTTTCATTATTTTTGGGAACAAATACCACCAACTTTTCGGTAGAAAAAATAATCTTAATTTGGCTAATATTGGGTAACACTTTTAGGTTGTTTTCAATTTGTTGAGCACAGTGCGCACAATCCATGCCTTTTATTTTCCAAGTTAATTTAATTTGCTCGTTTAGCCTATCGGGATCATCAGGGGGATCGTCAAATTCATTTTTAGAAGTAGTGGTATGAGTATCGCCACCACAGCTATGTGTTGATTCTTGATGACAAGTTATATCGTGAGATAAATGAACATGATTATGTGCCATATTTAAACAATTACCATGACAACACTCATGGTGATGATGTTCATGATGTATGTATTTGTTATTATATAACATAACATTACCTCTATTTATGGATGATTTTGATTGTACGCCAAAAAATAAAAAAGAAAATCATTTTTACTTTTAGTAGCAAAAAAAGTAAAAATCACTTCAAAACTGACCTGTAACACTTTTCAAAAAATAACGAACTAACTAACTAATTAATTCTCTTTAATTATTAGGGGCTGTTGATCTTTGCTGTACATAAATTACTCAACAATACATTGGCAGCCACATTAACATAAATGCCAGTGATACCATACTGGCATAATTCCTTTCTAACTTATCGTATCTAGTTGATATTGAACGATATTGCTTGATTCTAGCAAAGGCATTCTCGACTAAATGACGATAGCGATAAAGGCAGCTATCCATACTGCTTTTATCTATATCCTTACCATAATTACGTTTAGCAATCACCGTTCGTCCGCCTTTTTGACGAACAAAGCACCGAAAAGGCTCGCTGTCATAACCTTTATCG